>SHUR01000004.1 GCA_009694565.1 Ilumatobacteraceae bacterium
GAATTCTTTTCAGCAACAGCAACTTCTGCCCGCTCAACTGCTTCATCAAGCAGAGCATTCAATTTCACCGTTTCTCCACCTGAACGACTCTTCAACATTTTGCGGTCAGAACCGAGCACGCTGCCAAACGACACGTGATTCATAATGAATCCCTCTGGCAGCCAGCCAGCTTTACGAGCGACAGCTTCCACCATTTGCAAATGTTGTGCTTGTGGCGCACCCACCACATAAAGAAGTGAACGCGCACCAAGGCGTTCAACACGATCGATAACGCACGCCAAGTCGGATGTTGCGTAGTTGTAGCCGCCATCGCCTTTGCGAATAATAAGAGGTAGCGGTTCGTTATCTCTGTTCGTAAAGCCATCAACGAACACAACTTCTGCGCCGTCGCTCTCTTCCAACAATTTGGCTGACCGCAAGCGTTCGACAACTGGAGCAAGTAAGTCGTTATACGCACTCTCCCCCATCAGGTCATCGTCTGTTAGCAATACATCTAGTTGGCGATACACCTTGTTGAAATACCGTGTGCTCTCACTGACCAATGTTTTCCATAAGCGCAACGTGTCGTCATCGCCACCTTGCAACATCACCACACGGGCACGCGCGCGACCCTTGAATTCATCGGACTCTTCGAACTTACGACGAGCAGCTTTATAAAAGCCATCAAGATCGCCTACGCCCAATTCATGAGCAGCGTTGTCTTCGCCCATGTCAATGAGGTGTTCGATCAACATGCCAAAAGGTGTGCCCCAGTCACCAATATGGTTTTCGCGCACCACTGTGTGACCAACAAACATCAACGCCCGCACCAATGCATCGCCAATGACGCTGGAACGAAGGTGGCCGACGTGCATTTCTTTGGCGACGTTCGGTGCTGAGTAATCAACAACAACAGTGTGGGGGTCAGACGACGCACGCACACCTAATCGCGGGTTATGAGTTGCCAGAGATAATTGTTCTGCAATGAACACATTCGAAAAGACCAGGTTGATAAACCCAGGACCTGCAATTTCTGTTGAGGCCAACATGTCGGAAACATCACCTGCAGCATCAAGCACTTGTTGTGCTACCTCGCGAGGCTGGAGACCCAATTTCTTTGCTAGCGCAAGCGCGCCGTTCGCCTGACCATCTGCCCTGTCACTTGGGCGAACCACTGGGTCGCACGCACCGCCGGCAACAGCCGCAAATGCGGGTGCCAGGCGTTCGGCAACGGAAATAAATGGATCAGCCATGGGCTTCTATTCTGCCTTGTGCAACACCGCAGACGGGGTTCCAATATTTCGTGGCGTAGACTGAGGCCAATCGTGATTCTTCACGTCACGCTCACGTAGCTCAGCGGATAGAGCACTTGCCTCCGGAGCAAGGGGTCGCAGGTTCAATTCCTGCCGTGGGCGCCAGCCGATTTTCTAGGAAGTCATGCCTTGCAGGCCAACAAAGGCTCGGGCCAGTTCAATTTCTCCCATGTGACGCATGCCGTGTTGATAGAGCCAGCACTCGACGCCATCTAGAACAGTGATTCCCTCTGGGCCAGCAACGCGAGCCGAGAATGTATTGATGATTTGTGGGCCGAAAGGTCGCGGCACAATGAGACGAGTCAGGTCTTCAGGCTTCAGCGTGGCGAGCCACGTTTCAATGCGAGCAAAGACTTTATTCATGTAGTCAATGAATGCGTCATAGTCACCAATTTGTTGAACATCCATTTCGTCCACGGTCTTGTGCTTACCGTGGTCTCGAATTCCAGGGTTGATCGCATCAAGAATTTCGTCGTTGCACAAGAATAACTCACCAGTCAACATCATCATCGAAGCATCAATCATGTTGACGTAATGAAACAGCGAAAAGGCAATCGGCATCACGCGTGCCTTCTCACGATGGTTCACTTGTTCTAGCGTCATGGTTGCAGTCGCATCTTCATACAAAGAGAACAGTGCGCGAAACCGGCGGCGGAGTGAATCGAGAATTAGTTCGTCAGACATAGGAGTGCTTGACCTTTCGAGAGGTTGACCCCTTTAACTATTGCCCGAGCGCGAGGCCGAACGAGCATCAGAAACGAGTGCATTGAATTTTTCCGTATCCAAGAATACAAAGACCCCCACGGCAGACGCCGTGATCTGTCCGTCATAGGTGATTTCCCCACTTACAACGAATTTGCGCTCGTGAATTTCATCAATTCTGGCGCTGACAAGAAGATCAGCGTTCAGTGGGGTTGGTCGTTTATAAGTGATGTTCAATGACCCAGTCACACAATTACGGCCCGTGAGGTGACGCGTTCGGCCAAGTGCGTCATCAAGAAGTGCAGCCACGATGCCACCATGCACACAAGCTGGCGGCCCTTGATATCCCTCGTGGAAACGAACCTGTGCCGTGATGCTCTTCTCGCCGTATTCATATGTCATTGGCGGTGCCATCGGATTCATCGTGCCGTTCAACGGGCTTCGCGTATGACGCTCTAGCGACGGCTGACCAAGACCCAACGTGCCAGCAGCAGTGATTTCTTTTTCTAAAAGCTCTGCGATCGACGCAATATCTTCATTGTCATGCTCTGGGTGCACGTGATAGATCGCCTTGATAGTTCGGCGCATTGCATCGACTGTGCGCTGCATTGTTGAAGATAAGGGCGCAACGTCAGGACCCGGCGTTGATGACGCCATCAGCCGAGTGCGGTCTTTACAAGAGCGGCAATTTTTGCACCATCGGCACTTGAGCCTGCGCGGACACGTACTGCTTTCACGACAAGACCCATTGCTTTTGCGCCTTCATTGCCACCGGCAACTGCTGCTGCAACTTCTTCATTCACAATGACCAGCAACTCGTCATCGCTCATTGCGGCAGGAAGGTACCGCGACAAAATTTCTACTTCGGCTGACTCCTGAGCAGCTGCCTCGGTACGACCAGCCTGCTGATAGATCTCCGCCGACTCGAGTCGCTTCTTTGTTTCTGCCTGCAGGATTTTCAGTACCTGATCATCTGACAACTCAACAGCTTCAGAGCCAGCAACTTCAGCATTCATGACCGCAGCAATGGCCATACGCAATGTCGACTTCAGCATGTTGTCTCCCGCTTTCATGGCGGCAGTGAGATCTGATTTGAGGGTGTCTTTAAGCGATGTCATGCAATCAGTCTGCCTGAATCAGGGCAAAAGAGCATCTCTTGCTGTGTTCGAGTCGCTCTCTATCGATCCCTTCTGCCACAGTAGAAGGCGTGTCAACTCGTGATTATTTCCCCGCAGCCCCTGAGGGTGGCGAACTTATCCACACTCGTTTCTACGAAGCACGTACGTACAAGATGAGCGATGACCTCTTCTTATTACGTGGAGTTGTGTGCGACGAGAAGCCTGCAGGTCTATATCTGGCCGGCGATCCGGACCCGCTATGGGTGCATCACATGGTTGTTGATCTTGAAATCACTTTCCCAATGTTTGTGATTCAAAAAGTTAGCGTCACCTTCCATGAACGCCCTCACACTCATTGCACCGACATTGAACCTGACTATCAAAAGCTTGTTGGTCTCTCCATTGCTCGTGGGTTCAACAAACAAGTGAAAGACCTTTTTGGTGGACCGCGCGGCTGCACACACATCGGCGCACTTCTTGCAGCAATGGCGCCTGTCGCTATTCAAAGTGGTTGGTCAATGCGCGTTGGTAATGCGCTTGGCACTCAAGAATCAGATGGTGCCTCTACTGCAGAACAGCGCAAGCGTTCATACGCGATGAACCTCAATACCTGCCACATGTGGGATGAAAATGGTCAGATGATTAGCGACATTGAAGCCGGCCTGCCAATGGAGACTCCGTTATGGATCTCGAAGCGCGCAAAGGCACTGGGGCGTGACGACACCGAATGGCTGAAGATGCGCGACTAGTTGCTACTTAGCAACCGATGTCAGTACGTACAGCACTGACATCACAAACAGAATGAACGCAGGTGCCGTGTCTTTCAGTGTGTCTTTGACACGCGTATGCGTAACTGTTGCCACTGCAAAGTAGACACATAAACCTGCGCCCGCTAGTTCGCCGAGGCGAACTTTTTGAAATCCAATGGCGATACCTATCGCACCGAGAATTTTGATGACCCCGAGAAGCGGTAACCGTTCTGCCGGAACTTTCAGTTTCTTCATTTCTTCGACAAGTTTTTCTGGCTTACGAAAGTCCATCAACGCTGAGCCAATGCAGACAACGATCAGAATGACTGCAAGAACTTTTGAAACGTTGCTCATATGGACAATCTAGGCGCAATTGCCAGTTGCACTGTGGAGCATGCTTTGCTCGTGATCAAGTAGCCACTTCTTTACTGCGATTCCCCCACCAAAACCAGTCAACGAACCATCGGCGCCGACTATCCGGTGACATGGCAACACGATTGCAACGGGATTACGACCATTCGCACCACCGATTGCACGCACGGCCCTCGGGCGGCCAATTGATGCGGCTTGTTGCCCATACGATGCGGTGAGCCCATACGGAACTTTGGCCAATGCGCTCCATGCATCGATTTGAAATTCAGTGCCTTGTAGATCGAGCGGCAATTCAAATTCACAACGAACACCTCTGAAATATTCTTGTAATTGTGTTACGGCATCATGTACTGAATCATGAATATCAGTATCTGAAATGTGCAGTCGCTCCAGAGGTTTCCGATGAGCATCGTTAGAAAACATCACATAGCGAATTCCGAGGTCTGAACCAACAACGGTGACCATACCGAACGGAGCCTCATATGTGCTGAGCGAAAAAATCGTTTTATTCGAAGGCACATCGGAAGATTAGCCACGGTTCGTGACGGTGGGACCCACTAGTTGTAGAGTGCAACTATCGAAAAACAAGTATTTTCTCTGACCCAGCGCGACATCAAATTTGTCTACGCAGCAATGATGACGGCAGCGGGACTAACCGCTCTTAACGGATCAATCGTTAGTACTGCTCTGCCCGAGATAGTGAGCGAAATCGGTGGCGGAGGCACAAAAACATACACCTGGGTCATCACTGCGTACTTGCTGACATCGACAGCCTGCACCCCGCTCTTTGGAAAGTTCAGCGATTTATATGGTCGCAAACGACTGACACTCATCTCCATCTACATCTTTCTTCTTGGTCTAGTTTTTTGTGCAACTGCGCCAAACATGCCCCTTCTTGTTGCGGCTCGAGCATTTATCGGTATCGGCAGTGGTGGAATTATGGCGATGACATTTGTCGTCATCGCCGACATCGTGGCCCCACGTGATCGTGGTAGGTATGTCGGTGCATTTACCAGTGTCTTTGCCATTTCTGGAGTGCTTGGTCCACTCATTGGGGGTGTCATCGTTGACAACTTCTCATGGAGATGGATATTTATTATCAACATTCCGTTTGGTCTCGTCGCACTTGGAATGGTGCAAAAATATTTGCACCTTCCAATGACGAGACGTGATACCAGCATCGATGTCGTTGGTGCAGTCCTCATCGTGAGTGGAACTGGTTCTCTTGTTCTCACAATATCGTGGATCTCTGGTGAGTATGGATGGACATCTCAACCGACATTGATAATGGGTTGCGTCTCTCTCATTTTAATTTCAGCACTCTTTCTCTGGGAACCTCACGCCGAAAATCCCATGCTCCCGCTGCACCTCTTCAAAAATCACACTGTGCAGACAATGGTCTCGATGACGACACTGATCAGTGCAGTGATGACGCTCGTCAGCACCTTTATGCCATTGTTCTTGCAAGCAGTCACCGGGATTTCCCCCACAAATTCAGGGCTCTTGATTGTTCCCATGATGCTTGGACTCACATTTTCCAGCACACTTGTCGGTCGTCGAGTGACCGCGACGGGCCACTATCGAAAGTGGCCGATTATTGGAACAGTTTTTGGTGCCGTCGGACTCACAATGGTGACTTTCATCGCTCGATCAGGAATCAGTATCGGGGTTGGTCTCGTTGGAATGGCCTTCATTGGTTTTTGTTCTGGCGCCACATTTCCCACCTCAACGACCGCAATTCAAAACAGTGTCGATATTCGAGACCTAGGTGTAGCGAGTTCAATGGCACAGTTGTGTCGTTCGCTTGGTGGCGTCATGTCTGTAGCAATTTTCGGATCCATCTTGAATGCACGGTTGACGTTAAGAGTTGATCCGAAACTTCTACGCGCACCCCGTAAAATAAATGCTCTTCCTGAACCAAGCCGAACAGAAGTCATCAATGCGATGCTTGATGGCATTACGACAATCTTTCGTTATGCAATTCCGCTAATGGTCATAGCTTTTCTCATCAGTACTCGCGTGAAGGAATTGCCACTACGCACACACGCTGCGTATGAAGATTCTGAGTCAGTATCGAACGGAACTAACTCCTAGTCCTATTTGCTGTTGGGTTCTTTTGGAAGTCCAAGCACTCGCTCACCGACAATGTTGCGTTGAATTTGGCTAGTTCCGCCCCAGATGGTCTCTGAACGCGAGAAAAAGAATGATGACATCATGCCGCTGACGGGGTATCCGTCACGACGCTTGTCACGCGAAGTGCCGGGCCAGTTCCCATCCCCCATTGCGTAATCAACGAGCATTGCATTTGCGCCCGAGATATCAAGAGCAAGTTCCATTGCACGTTGGTGCATTTCTGTCCAGAACATCTTGTTGGTAGCACCTAACGCTGCCATGCTCAGATCTTTCTTGTTCATCAATGTGGTTGACAATGAACGAAGTCCATTAATTTTTAAAATCTGAATCTTGGTGTAGTACTGCATAAGACGCTGACGAATTTCTGGGTCATTGATTGATCCATTTTCCTTCGCACCGCGCACCATCGCCTTGTATTCCGCTTCGAAGCGGCGATATCCGGTGGTTGCAGACATTCCACGCTCGAAAGCCAATGTGGAGTTAGTAACAACCCAACCATTGTTGATTCCGCCAACAACATTGTCTTTCGGGCAGCGTGCGTTGTCGAAGAAAACTTCGCAGAATTCTGCGGTGCCGTCTGGCTGCACGATGCCGCGTACTTCAACGCCGGGCTGGCGCATTGGCACCAACAAGTATGAAATCCCCTTGTGCTTCGGCGCATCAGGGTCTGTACGTGTGAGCAAAAAACAATAGTCAGCATGGTGACCTTGCGTAGTCCACACCTTTTGGCCGTTGATGATCCATTCATCGCCGTCAAGAACCGCGGTTGTTTTCAAGCTTGCGAGGTCGGAACCTGAGTTTGGCTCAGAGAATCCCTGGCACCAACGCATTTGACCATTAAGGATTTGTGGAAGGAATTCTTTCTTCTGCTCTTCTGTGCCCCACTGAAGAAGGGTTGGACCAACAAGAGTGTCACCAAAGAAGTCGGCGCGCATCGGAGCTTTTGCATTTGCAAACTCTTCTGACAGCACTACGCCTTGCATTGTTGAGAGGCCTTTACCACCGTATTCCGTTGGCCATGTGGCGCAGATCCATCCGCCAGCAAACAATTTGCTTGGCCATTCTTCGTTGAACTTCGTGCGAGCGTCGTTGCTCATTTCGAAACCTTTGTCAAACCAACCCTTCGGAAGGTTCTCTAGGAGCCACGCGCGAATCTCGGCGCGGAATAGTTCGTCTTCGGGGGCGTAGGTAAGTTCCATGATTGGTAATTCTGTCGTACAAACTCCCAATTCCACACATTGAACGAATGTGTCTGTTTACACACCGTTCACGGTGAGCTGACAGGCAGGAAAATTAGTCACCGTACCGTGAAGACGTGGACCAGTCTGCCCATCGCAACCGAGAAGCCGTGATTCTGTCGGCAACTGGTCGAGCGATACTAGAGGTACTTGCAGAGTCTCGGTCGTGTCGTGAGCCGGGATTCACTTCTGAGGCTCGCGGGCTTGGACAATGTGTCTGCCCGAAGAGCCGACTCTTTATTGGTGGTCTTACGGAAAGTTCTGGGAGCAGACAATGTCATCACTGTGCGCCGTAGAGGCTGGCTGTTGTCTGATGAAGCACACAAAACGGCCCTCAAACTCCTTGCGCGTGAGATATAACTAAGACCGTGAATACTGCGCTACTAGCCACAGGCGGCGCCATTGATTTCGGTTCAATATTCACTGACCTTGCAATCATTCTCATTGTTGCAAAGATTGCAGCCGAGTTATTTGAACGCATTCGAGTTCCTGCCGTGCTCGGCGAAATCATTGCGGGCATCGTCATCGGCCCGTCAATGCTTGGGCTCATCGACCCGAGCGACGCAATGCGCATCTTGGCTGAAGTTGGTGTAATTATTCTGTTGGCTGAGGTTGGCCTCGAAATGGACCTCACCGAGCTGAGAAAAGTTGGGCGCGCTTCAATGCTCGTGGCCATCATTGGTGTAGTTGTCCCCATGTCGTCGGGTGTTTTAGCTGGAACGGTTCTCGGCGAATCTTTCAATGCATCACTTTTCCTCGGAGCAGCACTGGCAGCCACAAGCGTGGGAATTACAGCAAGAGTTTTTGGTGACTTACGAGCGCTGTCCTCTACCGAGGCACGCATTGTTCTGGGTGCTGCTGTGGCTGATGACGTTCTCGGCCTCATCATTCTGACGGTGGTCACGCGAATTGTCCAGCAAGGTTCAATTGATCTGGCCGGCGTAGCAGGCACCATCGCTATTGCTGTTGGATTCATTGCGATTGCTGGCGCCGTCGGCATCGTGGTTATCCCCCGCCTCTTCGCATTAATTGGTGAACGCGCAGTTTCGCCTGCCACCATCGGTGTTCTCGCAGCCGGTGTCACTTTCGGATTCTCCGCAGCGGCTAGTGGTGCGCAATTGGCACCAATTATTGGCGCGTTCATCGCTGGCACTGCGCTATCTCGCACCCCTCAGCATGACCGTATTTCTCGAGACTTTAAATCACTAGGTGCCATTTTTATCCCTGTCTTTTTTTTGCAGATCGGCATCGACACCGATGTCACCAAATTCTTCTCGCAACATGTTCTGGCCATTGCTGCCATTCTCTCGGCAATCGCTGTTGTCGGAAAAGTGGTGGCTGCCGTCGGAGCGCGGGGCACCAATACTGACAAGTTGTTGATCGGCATCGGAATGATCCCGCGTGGTGAGGTGGGACTGATCTTTGCATCCATCGGAGTCGCGGTCGGAGTATTTGATGATGACTTATACGCAGTTGTGTTGCTTGTTGTCCTCCTAACGACTGTCATCACACCGCCACTACTTCGCTGGCGAATCGAACGCACAGAAGAACCCGCCACCGCATTGGGCGCCGCCCTAGTGACCGAGGAACCAACCGGGGGGTGGCTGGTCATCAACAACGATGAAGTTCAACTTAAAGGAAACCCACCGCAATCATTAGTTCTTTCACTTGGTCTCCAGGCGTCATTCCTTGCCTCACACGCTCAGCCAGATGACGCCCTACTTGACTGGATGCATGCCAACCGTTCCGCCGATTTGACATGGGACTTTGCCACTTCGAAATTACTCTTTGATGTTTTAGTTCGGGGAAATGCGCGCTCATGGAGATTTCTGGAAGTGACCAACATTGTTGAACGTGCACTACCAGAAATCGCTAGAGCAATTCGCGCTCGCCGAGGTGATGCCTCAGAACTAGACCCGACCCATTCAATGCAAATGCCGACAGTTGAGTTGCTGCGAGAGCGAGTCGGTCGAAATTCATTTTCAGATTCAGCGATTTTGTTTGCTGCTTTTATCCTTGATTTTTCTGATGACAGTCCGGCTATTGGAATCATAAATCGCTTGGTTTTCCCAGAGAATATTGCACAACAAATCCGTGCCTTGGTCGCTGCAAGTGCACTTTTGCATACAGCGGCTTCATCAGAGACAATTGAAAACAACGCGCGCACCACGGCCCAACTGGCCGACTTCCTTGGTTCTCCACTTATGGTTGAACAGTGCCGAATGCTGACAGAAGCTCGGGGCAACCTTGAAGACTGGCAGTACCCAATGTTGCTTGACATCACGACGGGCGTCCAGGAACTACTCGCACATCCAGAACTCATTGAAGGAATCGAGGGCTCCGTTGAGTCTGTGCGGCGAAGCGAAGCAATGGCTCTCACCACAGACCCACACGTTCTTGATCGCCTACGACATGCTGCTGCCGTGTACATACTTGCGCACGAACCAGAAACACTGGTGCGTCATGCATCACTTGTCGAGCCAGCGCCACGGTCAGGCAAAGTTCGGGTAAGTGTTGAGAGCACCTTGCAAAATGGGCAATGGACAATAAACATCGCAACACACGACATGAGAGGACTTCTCGCACGCATTTGTGCAGTTCTCGCCGAACGCGGACTGGAAATTGTCAGCGCAGACCTTGCCACATGGCCAGACGAGGCTGTTCTCGACTCATTCGTTGTGAACTCAGAGCAAAAACCGAATGCCGTACAGATTGCTTTTGAGTTAGAGAACCGCTTGAAGCGCCGGCTCGATGCACCGCGCCGTCTGATTAGTAAGACTGACTCACGACTCACTGTCAGTCTCGATAACGACGCACATCCATGGCACAGCGTGATTCGAGTCACCGGGGCGGATCAGCCTGGGCTTGTACAAGCAGTGGCAACAGCATTTGCGATGGCGAAAACAAATGTTCACCATGCTCATATTTCTACACAGGGTGATGATGTATCCGATCGATTCGAGGTCTCTACTCGACACGGGCGCAAACTGGGCACACAAGCACTGCAGCGCATCACTGAGTTACTTTCCTGATATCCGCTTCCTAGTAAGTGCTTCGGCCCGTACTGTCTCTCCTTCACAGTGAGATTGTGCGGGCTTTGCGCATTGTCATTCCTTTCACCATTTAGAAACATTCTTGAAACAACAACTTTCTATTCTTATGTCGTCGGTACAACTACAGGAGACATACACATGATGCTTGGTGCAACTATTGATTCGGGGGCTACGGCTTGGGTGCTCATCTCGGCTGCCCTTGTTGCATTTATGACCCCAGGGCTTGCCTTCTTTTATGGCGGCATGGTTCGCTCAAAGAATGTTCTCGGCATGTTGATGCAGAACTTCTTTGCAATGGGACTCATTAGCCTGCTGTGGGCAGTTGCAGGTTTCAGTCTCGCGTTTGGCGGCTCTGGTAAATACATCGGCAACCTTGACTTTGCCTTGATGAAAGATCTCGCAACTCTCGAAGCTCTTCCTGGCTACACCGGTGACTTTGCATTGGCCATCCCAGTTCTCGCATTCTTTGCATACCAAATGATGTTTGCGGTCATTACTCCAGCACTCATTACAGGTGCGACCGCTGACCGTTTGAAATTTTCTGCCTACGCAATCCTTATTGGCGTTTGGTCAATCATCGTCTACCCGACTGTTGCGCATTGGGTGTTCAGTCCAAATGGTTGGCTATTTCAACGCGGTGCACTCGACTTCGCAGGTGGTGCAGTCGTTCACATCAATGCTGGTGCAGCGGCATTAGCTATTGTATTGGTACTTGGAAACCGCAAGGGATGGCCACGCGAGGCGATGCCGCCACACAATCTTCCCTTCGTCATGCTCGGCACAGGAATCTTGTGGTTCGGCTGGTTCGGATTCAATGCCGGCTCGGCGCTATTGGCAAATGGACTAGCGGCACAAGCGCTTGTGAACACGCATCTTGCAGCTGCGAGCGGAATGTTGGCGTGGCTGCTTGTTGAAAAATTACGAGCAGGACATGCGACAACTTTGGGTGCAGCATCGGGAGCCGTTGCAGGTCTCGTTGCCATCACTCCATGTGCTGGTTTTGTTGGTGGCCTGTCACCCATCATCATTGGCCTAGTCGCTGGTGTTGTGTGCTATCTCGCGCTCACATTAAAGACTCGTTTTAACTTCGACGACAGCCTCGATGTCATTGCAGTCCATCTCATCGGTGGAATCTCTGGGGCGCTTCTCCTCGGATTCTTTGCCGACACGAAGGTCAACTCACTCGGATTCAACGGCTGGGTCAATGGTGGCGGGTCTGCACTGCTCATTGACCAACTCGTCGCTATCGCCGCCACTTTCGCCCTTTCATTTATCGTCACTTGGGTGGCGGCAAAGATCCTTGATGTCACCATCGGGTTGCGCGTGAGCCAAGAAGACGAGCTAGTTGGCCTTGACCAAAGCCAACATGCAGAAGCGGCGTACCAATAATGAATACACTCACAACCACACAAAAGGCAGACTAAGACCATGAAATTGATTACAGCCATCGTGAAGCCGTTCAAACTTGATGACGTTAAAGAGGCTCTAAAATCAGCCGGTGTCCAAGGCATCACAGTGTCAGAGGTCAAGGGCTTTGGTCGCCAAGGCGGACATACCGAAACCTATAGAGGTTCTGAATACCAAATTGATTTTGTACCCAAGATGCGAATTGAACTCGTGGTCGACGACAACTCCCTCGAGCAGATTCTTGACGTGATTCGCGAGGCAGCCTCTACTGGCAAAATCGGGGACGGAAAGATCTGGGTCACCAATGTGGAACAGATCATCCGCATCCGCACCGGCGAACATGGAGCAGACGCCATCTAGCCCCTAGTCTGATTTCATGACAATGACAGCAGACACCCCCGCAAAAGCCCCACGCTGGACCGCGCAATGGAAAGAGCTTTACGAAGAGGTCATTCAGACTGGGTTATGCACCGGATGCGCCGGATGCGTTGTTACGTGCCCCCACGATGTCATCGGATACGAACATGAAGAAGGCAAATACATTCCTTTTCACATCGAAGAAGAACTTGGTCTCGATAATTGCATTCACGGAGAAAAAGGTTGCACCACATGCACCCGTGCGTGCCCGCGATTCCGCAAATGGGAAGAATCTGCCGACATGCACTTGTTTGGTCGCACACGGGAACCAGATGAGATGTCAGGCATTTGGCGCCAATTACTTCTCACTCGCGCAGTAGATACAGAAGAGCACGCAAAGGGTCAAGACGGTGGTTTTGTTTCAGCCATGCTGATTTGGCTTCTTAAGAATGACTACATCGATGGCGCCCTCGTTAGTGGTGTCGAAGATGACGATAAATGGAAAGCAAAACCTGCTGTTGTAACTAATCGTGAAGAAGTTCTCGCTACTGCCGGTAGCCGTTACACCTACTGCGCAAACCCACTTGCATTGCCAGAAGCAAAAGAAAAAGGCCTGTCACGTCTTGCACTTGTTGGCATGGGATGCCAAACATCGTCTCCACCAGTCATGTGGGATCGCAAAGCTGGAAAAGTTTCGAAACCATTCCTTTTCAACATTGGACTTCTGTGCTCCAAGACTTTTGATGATGCAATCTTTCCTGAACTCTTCGAGGCCAAGTACGGCCTGAAAAAAGAAGACATGTTGAAAATGAACATCAAGGGCGCTTTTCAAATCTGGATGAAAGATGGTGCGTTCCATGAAATTGACCTGAAGGAATGTCACGGCTGGACTCGTACAGGTTGCAAGAACTGTCCAGACTTTGCAGCAGAACATTCAGACATCGCTACTGGCGGCATTGGCAAAGACAATGACTGGACTCTCACCATTGTCCGCACTGCGCTTGGTGAAGAAGTCATTAATCGGATGATTGCTGACAATGTGATCATCTCTCGCCCTGCACAAGAAGACGAAGTCGCCATGAAACTTCTTCGCACATTGTCAATTGTGAGTCGTCGTCGTTGGCCGGACTGGGCTGAGACATCTGTCAAAGTTGGAACTCCAGCAATCAAGAAAAAAGCTGAGCCTGCCGCGGAGGCAGCCCCAAAGCCTGCTGAATAACTCATGACTCTGCACCCGCAAGCAGAACGCCTTATCGCCTTGATGGCATCGCGCGAATACAAGGGTTTCTCAGAACAAACACCGCAAGAAGCTCGAGCAACTCGGGCCGCCACTGACTACAAGTCAGACGAGCACGTGTATGAAATGCGCGATGTCAATGCGCTAGGTGTTCGTTGCCGCTTATACAAACCCCGTGCAGGAAACGACATGGGCCTTCTTGTGTTCTTTCATGGTGGCGGTTGGGTCCTCGGATCTCTCGAATCGCATGATGGCGTGTGCCGTTTGCTCGCCAATCAATCTGGTCATGCAGTTCTGTCAGTGGAATATCGACTTGCGCCAGAAGATCCATTTCCAGCAGGTTTAGAAGATTGCATTCGTGCCACATTGTGGGCGCACCAAAATGCAGATGAAATCGGAATCGACCCCACTCGAATCGCAGTCGGCGGAGACAGTGCTGGCGGAAACCTCGCAGCTGTCGTTGCGCAGTTACAACCAGTACCACTTGTATTTCAAGCGCTCATTTACCCCGTCACCGATTGTCGCATGGGCACTGAGTCATACGTTGAAAATGCTGCAGGTCCATTCCTGCGCAGTGCCGACATGGCCGCATTCATTGATTTGTACATCAGCGATATCACGTCGCCAGAAGATCCTCGAGTTTCGCCCATCATGGCGTCGACAGCAACGCTTGCTTCGTGCCCACCTGCTGTCATCGTCACTGCAGGTCACGACCCACTGCGCGATGAAGGCGAAGAATACGGTCATGCACTCATCGCTAACGGTGTTGAAGCAAGCATCGTGCGGTACTTCGGCATGTTCCACGGATTCTTCTCACTCTTTCCATGGCTTGATGACGGCAAGGCCGCTGTTTCTCAAGTGTCAAGCGCTATTCGTGCCGCGCTTGCCTCACCGCGCAGTAAATAGCTCTCGCACTTTCAGCGTTACTGTAGGTGCACGACACGAGGAGGAACTATGTCTCTACATCCACAAGGAATCGCACTGCTCGAAATGATGGCATCACTCGGTGGACCATTAATTGAAGAATCAACGCCAACCGAATACCGCGCGTTTCAAGCGACTCGCCTGCTGCCGCCCACCGAAGACATCCACGAAGTGCGTGATGTCAGCGCTGGTGGGGTACCGTGCCGCCTGTATCGTCCGAATGCAAACAAGAATCTCGGATTGCTTGTGTACTACCACGGCGGCGGATGGGTTATTGGAAGTCTCGACGGATACGACGCATCATGCAGAGCACTTGCAAACCGTATGGGTCACGCTGTGTTGTCGGTTGATTATCGCCTCGCTCCTGAACATAAGTATCCGGCCGCTGTTGAGGACGCACTGTGCTCATTGCGATGGGCATACGACAACGCAGATGAACTTGGTGTTGACCCCAACCGTATTGCAGTCGGAGGCGACAGCGCGGGCGGAAATCTGGCAGCCATTGTTAGCCAACAACGCCCTGTGCCCCTAGTTTTTCAATTGCTGATTTACCCAGCAACCGACATGACACAGTCCCGTGAGTCACAAGTAGAAAATGCTGCAGGCCCAATCCTCACTGCGCCAGTGATGAAGTGGTTTATTGATCACTACATGCCCGAAAATTCTGACATGAGGGCTGAACTTGCATCACCTCTCTTTTCACCAGACAATTTGTTGAAGGGTGCACCACCAGCTCTCATCATCACTGCGCAATATGACCCATTGCGCGATGAGGGTGAAGAATACGGTCGTCGCCTCATTGCAAATGGCGTCGCCACCAGCATGGTGCGGTACCACGGAATGTTTCACGCTTTCTTCGGCATGCTTGGACTTCTCGATGATGCCGATACGGCTCACTCGCTTGCTGCCAGCATGACCGCAAAAGCCTTAAACGGTTAGCTCAATTCTCTTGCTCGCGTAAATACAGCATCGAGCATTGGCTCCGTCAGTTTCCCTGTAAACGTGTTCTGCTGGCTGGGGTGATACGAACAAATAATTGTTGTGCCATCAGCAGTGGCTTCAACTCCGTGCCCAAACTTCGGACGTGGGCGAACGCCCCATTCTTTGCACACCGCTTCGTAGGCAAAGTTCCCTAAACACACCACCACGCGAACACGGGTCAACAACTCACGCTCACGTACGAGGTATGTACGACACGCATCGCGCTCGTCAATTGACGGTTTGTTATCAGGTGGCGCACACCGCACAGCAGATGACACCCACGCACCGGTGAGGCGCAAACCGTCATCACGACCAACTGAAAGTTCTTGAGTAGCAAGGCCGGCTCGATGCATTGCGCGATACAACCAATCACCGCTGCGATCACCGGTAAACATCCGGCCTGTTCGGTTTGCACCATGAGCCGCTGGTGCAAGCCCCATCACCCACACCGTTGCTAACGGGTCACCAAAGCCAGGGACACCTTTCCCCCAGTAGTCCTCGTCGCGAAATGACGCACGTTTTTCGACAGCGACATCTTCTCGCCACTGCACCAGTCGCGGACAGGTACGGCAGGCCGAAATATCTGCGCACACTGTGTCTAGGGAATCCACGTGCTCCACAGTAGGTTGAGTGTCAATGGCTTCCAAGAAAACCCCTACAGCTCATAGTTCGTCAACGCTGATTTTGTTGGTGCGCCACGGGCAAACTCCCACCACAGGCAAAATCCTGCCTGGTCGTGCAGCGGGGTTGCACCTAGCAGAGGCTGGAGTTCAACAAGCGCACATGGTCGCAGAACGCATTTCTGAATTGCCACGTGTCGATGCCATCTATGCGTCTCCACTTGAACGTGCTCGCGAAACTGCAGCACCTATCGCAAAGGCTCTCAAGCAACGAGTAAAAATCAATAAGGGACTGTTGGAATGCGACTTCGGTGATTGGACCGGTGAACAACTCGGCACTCTGATGAAGAAGCCCGAATGGGCAACTGTGCAACGTTCCCCCAGCACATTTCGTTTTCCAAACGGTGAGTCCTTCACTGAAATGCAGACTCGCATGGTCACAGCACTCGATGGCATTCGTGCTGCACACCCTGGTGGCATCGTGGTGTGTGTGTCACACGCAGACCCCATCAAGGCTGCCGTCGCTCACGCCATGGGTACCCATATCGACCTCTTTCAACGCATCGTTATC
The DNA here is from genome assembly GCA_009694565.1 of Ilumatobacteraceae bacterium. Taxonomy (GTDB): domain Bacteria; phylum Actinomycetota; class Acidimicrobiia; order Acidimicrobiales; family Ilumatobacteraceae; genus UBA2093. The sequence goes on from SHUR01000004.1 coordinate 16,755, forward strand.
GGCACCTGCTCAGTCAGTGCTATTGCCTACTCAAGCCATGGTCCCATTGTCCTTACTGTAAATTCCACGGGCGGTTCTTTGGCCGACCTGCGTCCTTCGTGATTTTTCTGGCACACTGATTACACATGGGTTTTTACTACGACTTTGAAAATGCCGATGCATTTGCAACAGGCGCTATTGGCACGCCCGGAGAACGCACCTTCTACATGCAGGTACGTGCCGATGGGCGCACAGTGTCTGTGAAATGTGAAAAGCAACAAGTAGCTGCGCTCGCCCAATACTTGCGCAACATGCTTGCTGACATGCCCGACATGACTGGTTCAGTCAACTCATCGTCTGCAACGTTGCAAAATCCTGTTGAGCAAGACTTCGTTCTCGGTTCTGTCGGACTTGGTGTTGATCGTTCCAATATGCGCATGGTTGTACAGCTGGAAGAAATGATTCTGGTTGACGAAGATGATGACGACGTCTTTGATCTACTCTCCGACGAAGATGAAGATGAAGATCCCAGCACTGTGGTACGCGTGTTGTTAACACCAGCACAAGCTCGTGCATTCTGTGACACTGCTGACTTGTTCATCACAGCAGGTCGCGAAGAATGTAAGTGGTGCGGCTCTCCCATCAATCCTTCCGGCCACGCTTGCCCTCGCTTTAACTGACATGTCCTACGACGCCGAAGCTCTTCTGGCGCTCAGCACTGCCCCCATTGATGTAGAAGGCAGAATGCCCAACAGTTCAAACGCCACGTTTTTGGTACAGGTGGGCGACCCAGACGCTGGCATTAAAGGTATTTACAAGCCGCTACGTGGCGAGCGCCCACTGTGGGACTTTCCCTCTGGCCTTTACAAACGCGAAGTTGCTGCGTATCTGCTGAGTGAATCTCTCGGATACCACCTGGTGCCACCCACTGTGTTGCGCGATGGCCCGCTCGGCGAAGGGTCACTGCAACTGTTTATCGATTACGACCCTGCAGAGCATTACTTCATTATTTATGAACAGCGTCCCGACCTTCACGAACGCCTCAAGGCAATGGCCGTGTTTGATGTGGTGATGAATAACACCGACCGCAAAGGTGGGCATGTTCTTGTAGATAAAGACGGTGCGATTTGGGGCATTGATCACGGAGTGTGTTTCAGTGACGATTTTAAACTGCGAACAGTCATCTGGGACTTTGCAGGTCAGACCATTGCCGACACATTTTTGGCGCCACTGGAATCCCTTGTGCAATCAGTACCGATTGCGATAGCAGCCCTGCTGTCCGACAATGAGATCGAAGCGATGCTTGAACGCACGGAATGGCTGCTGGAAAATCGAGTGTTCCCGACCCCTGAGAGCAGATACCAGTACCCCTGGCCCTTGTTGTAGGGCAATCGCTCCGCTTCGCGAAAAACAGCATGATTCCAGCTCGGAGAAGTAGGTAAGAATGCCCATATGGCAGAAGACCTCGAATCACTGATTCGTCGAGCAGACCTCGATGAACTCGTACGGTTTGTTGATTCCACATGCCATGCACGTGATTGGGAACAACTGGTGCGTATTCGTAACGAAGCGCGCAGTGCAGTGTCAACCGGCAGACAACTGTGGCCCATTGCGACGCTTGCTAATTACCGTCTTGCATTGTGGGCGCCAGCGCAAGATGCAGTGCGTGCGCTTGATGACACAGCTCGCACATTCATGCCAGGGCCAGTCAGTGAAATCATTTCTGTTCATCACACATGGGATGAACTTGAAGAGCATCTTGCACCGGGGCACGACAGATCATTGATTGCACACGAGCGTGCAATGCGCGGCGACAGGATTTCAATTGACGAACCCACTGCACTTGATGTGCCGATGCAGGTACAAAATTGGGAACCGCCGTACGTGATGGCCAACTACACGGATGACGGCGTTGATTTTCCGGCACCAGACCTTCCCACCTGTCGCGACTCACTTGAAACATCCGATGCAGACCCAGTCGATGACCCTGATTCCATCTATGCATTTCGTCGTTTAGTGGAACCATGGACAGCTCACTCAAATGGCGACGCAGATGCCTGCGTTGTTGAAGGTGGTGTACCAGAGGCTCTGGGCGCTCTCGGTCTATCTCACGCCCGTACAGCGTCCCTCAGCCCGTATGAAGCCCTGTCTTGGCTGGCGTGGACTGCAGCAAGTGGAGGCGCACACGGAAAGCGTCGTGGTGCAGCAACTGGTCGCGGCGAAGCATGGTGGTTTCTCGCAACATTTGTCGGATTAGCAGATGACTGGCCATGTGACCCAGACGAATTGGGAGACATTATGAACTCACTTGAATTCACTTCTTTTACCTATGACAAAGCCCCCACTGGTGGGTGGGGGCTTCATCTAGTAATTGAAGACCCCGAAGAGGGTCTTGCGATTGCGCTGCGCGCAACCGACGTTGAATAGTTAGCCGCGGGCCTTGAGGGCTTCGATGAGTTTTGGAAGAACCTTGTGCACATCGCCAACAATTCCGAGGTCTGCAACACCGAAAATTGGTGCTTCTTTGTCTTTGTTGATTGCGATGATGTTCTTTGAACCCTTCATACCCACCATGTGCTGTGTTGCACCAGAGATGCCTGCAGCAAGGTAGATAGTTGGCTTCACAACTTTTCCAGTCTGACCAACTTGGTATGAGTACGGAACCCAACCAGCGTCAACGATTGCGCGCGATGCGCCAGGTGCGCCCTTCAGCAACTTGGCAAGGTCTTCGATGAGTGCATAGTTAGCTGCTTCACCAAGTCCACGGCCGCCTGAGACAACGATGTCTGCTTCGTCAAGTTTTGGACCAGTTGTTTCTTCAACATGAACTGCTATCACTTGAGCACTACCTGCTGCACCAAGATCTGGAACAGAAACTGCCGTTACAGCAGCGGCTGGGCCCCCTGCTGACTCAGCAACGAATGACTTCGGGCGAAATGCTGCAAGGAATGGCCCGGCACCGGTGAATGTTGTTGCGACAAGTGTGTTGCCACCAAAGATTGGGGTAACAACGGTGACACCGTCGCCGCCATCAGTGATGTCAACGTTGTTCGTGATGACTGTCTTGTCAAGCTTGACCGACAAACGTGACATGACATCGCGTCCTTCGTAGTTCTGAGGGAACATGATGAGGTCAGGGGTGTCACCACCATCAATAACACTCTTTAAAGCTGCGGCAATTGCCACGCCAGGAAGAGACGCGCCATGGTTAACTGCGTACACCTTTGTTGCACCGAATTCACCGAGTACAGCAGCTGACGCACCGTCGCCTCCGATGATTGCGGTGACGTTTGATGAAAGTGAACGCGCCTTGGTGAGAAGTTCGAGTGTGCTTGACGTTGGTGCGCCATTGGCGACCTGTGCGAAAACCCAGATGTTGTTGAGTGTCATAATTTTTTTCCTCTTCGTAACGTCGACTTAGATGACCTTCAGGTTCTCAAGGAACCCGACAATCTTGGTGAATGTTTCGCCATCGTCTTCGATGATCTCTCCGGCCTGACGAGCTTCAGCTTGCGTGATGCTGCTGATCTTTTGACCAGCACCAGCCCAGCCGACTGGCGTGATGCCAAGATCAGATGCGGTGACTTCTTCGACTGGCTTTGACTTTGCAGCCATGATGCCTTTGAACGATGGGTAGCGAGGCTCAACGACACCAGCGGTAACGCTAATGAGTGCTGGCAATGCGCATGTCACTTCGTCGTAACCATTTTCGGTTTGACGATTAACTTTCAATACGCCGCCTTCAACAGACACTTTCTTTGCGAACGTGACTGAAGGAAGACCAAGAAGTTCTGCAATTTGTTCTGGCACTGTTCCGGTGTAACCGTCTGATGATTCAGTTGCACCGATGATGAGGTCTGCTCCACCGAGACGAGTAATTGCTGCTGCAAGAATTTTTGCAGTGGTGAGCGCGTCGGAACCTTGCAATGCAGAGTCAGACACGAGCACACCTCTCGCTGCTCCCATAGCAAGTGCTGTGCGCAAACCAGAGGTCTCACCATTTGGTGCCATGGACACGAGGCTTACTTCGCCACCGCCTGCCTTGTCGACCAACTGAAGAGCCATCTCAACGCCATAAGCGTCTGAGTCGTCAAGGATGAGCTTGCCATCTCGCTTCAGGGTGTTGGTGGCCCCGTCAAGCGCACCAGGCGCTGCTGGGTCGGGAATCTGCTTCACGCATACGATCACATTCATGTCTCCCATTGTTACCGAGAGGTAGCCCTTTTACCCAACCCATGTGCCCTGCAAACCTTCCTTTGGGCGTGACCCTCGTCGCATGCACTGATACCGTAAAAGTCCTTGCGCATCCTCCTCATCGTCAATTCCTTTGCATCATCAGTAACGGCCCGCAATACCGTCGCGGTCCACGAACGCCTGTCACAGCACCACGACGTACAGGTGGTGGAAACCAATCGGCGTGGTCATGCCACCCGGTTTGCTGAAGACGCAGCCCGCCGGGGGATCGATGTGGTCGTGGCATTCGGCGGCGACGGCACATTGAATGAAGTGGCGACTGGCGTTGCAACTACCGAGACCGCCCTCGCGGTCTTGCCAGGAGGGTCCACCAATGTGTTCGCCCGCACCCTTGGCATGCCGAACGATGCACTCGAAGCAGTAGATCTGATCATCGAGGCACTTGGCCGCAATGACATCACGGATGTTGGCCTTGGTCGAGCGAACGGTCGATTCTTTACCTTCCACACGGGCATCGGATACGACGCCGCTGTCGTGCGACGCGTGGAACAACGCGCAGGCCTCAAGCGTTACGCAGGTAACCCACTCTTCATTGCTGCAGCATTGCGCACATGGGGTCTTGACTACGACAAGAAGCGTCCACACTTTTCACTTGATTTCGGCGATGGCGAAACTGTCGACAACGGATATTTCTCCATCATCATGAACACGAATCCATACACGTATCTCGGCAATAGACCGTTTGACATCGTGCCATCGACAACTTTATCCACCGGATTATCAGTAGTCACGTTTACTTCTCTGAAGACAACGCACATGCTGCGCACTTTGGCTTCTGCGCTACAAGGTGGTGGCGTTAAGAACTTCCCATGGCTTGATATCCGCACCAACGTAAAGCATGTGGTGGCAAGCGATTCACGCGCGTTCCCGTATCAACTTGATGGCGACTACTTGGGCGAAATTCAAAAAGTTGAGTTCGAGTTCGTGCCCAATGCGGTGCGACTCGTGCGTTCACATCCGTAGGGCTATCGCGCGTCACGCACCTGAATGGCCACGTCTGGCACGTTCGTGCAGATGCCATCGATTCCCCACCCAATCACTTCTGCCATGCGGGCCGGGTCGTCAATAGTCCACGAGTTCACCTGCAGACCGTGGGAATGAAACACTTCGATACATCGTTGGTTCAAAAACTTCGTATACGGGTGCAGTGCGGTATGGCCGAACCCTGCCAAGTCTCGTGCGACGCGTTCAAGGTCTTCATCGTGCACAACATTGGTCAGCCACGCCGTGCGCACTTCGGGGCGCAATGTGCGCATTGCATCAACAGTTGGTCTGTTGAATGCAGAAATTAACCAGCGGTGGTCTTCTCCACGTTCAGCCAAATGATTTGCGATCGTTGCCGCCAAAGAATCACTCGGGTCGAAGTCAGCATCAACCGGGTGATTTTTAATTTCGATATTGACCCACATGCCATCACATGCATCGAGTGCTGCGGGAAGAAGTGGCACATCATCGGGGAGTTCCACCGCTGTTATTTCGCAGATCAACCGGCCATCTGGCAATACTGCATCATGATGGACGGCCATTGCGCCATCGCTAGTGCGACGAACATCAAGTTCCACCGCATTTGCCCCCATTGTGCCGGCACGACGAAAAGCCGCAAGGGTGTTTTCCCGTTCCGCCCGTGAGGCGCCCCTATGGGCTATTACCTGAATCTGTGTCATATTGCTCACGCCTTTGGTGGTTTATATTTGCACTCTCAAAATACAACCAGAGAACTTTGCTTTCTGCATTGTCACTTGGCATCTTGGCTCGTAGCGTTCACTCTCGGTAGTTCTCTACTAGCCCGTTTTGCGCTTTTGCGCCTTAGTCCCCAAACAAAGGAAGTCCGACGTGTCGATCCTCGCGTCATCTCTCGCTCTTGGAAGTGCCGATTACACATGGCGCGATCAGGCCACTTGTCGAGATACAGATCCCGAACTGTTCTTTCCCATCGGAACTACAGGTCAAGCGTTGTTGCAAATTGCCAAAGCCAAATCAGTCTGTTGCCAATGCCCTGTCACTGTTGAATGTCTTGAGTTTGCTCTTGAAACAAATCAAGACACCGGCATTTGGGGAGGCAACTCAGAAGACGAGCGCCGACACATGCGTCGCACTGCCGCTCTGCAAGCTCGCAATCAACGCGCGCTGTAAATCAATCGCTCTGTAAGGGCACCCGCAACAAAATCACTGTTCCGGTATTTCCGTCACGTGGAACAAACTCAACCTCTGCCAACTCTTCGGCATGTGCAGGTCGCATTTCAATTGTTCCCGCTAATTCTGTGGTGACCAACGTTCGCACGATGGACAAGCCAAGACCTTTGGCGTCTGCCAATTTGAAATCTGCAGGAATACCACGACCGTCATCAATCACCGAGATCAGCAATTCAGATTCTTCCACCTGAAGACGCACGGCGACATTGCCACCGCCACTGCCATCGCCTTCGGGGAATCCGTGATCAACAGCGTTCTGTAGCAACTCTGTAAGTACTACCGACAACGGCGTCACGACCGTGGCAGCAAGTCGTCCGCCATCACCAATAACCATGAATCGCATCGGCCGTTCAGGCGACTGCAAACTCTCTTCCACAAGACGCAACAGTGGTCGCACAATTTCAACAAAGGCCACATCGTCACCCGGTTCACGAGACAATGTTTCATGTACCAATGCGATAGTGCGAATGCGTCGTACTGATTCGGCAACTGCTGCCTTTGCTTCAGGAGACTCAAGTCGACGCGCCTGCAAACGGAGCAACGACGAAATAGTTTGCAAGTTATTCTTTACTCGATGGTGAATCTCACGAATCGTTGCATCTTTTGACAACAACAATCTGTCACGCCGTCGCAATTCGCTGACATCACGCAACAACATCACCGCACCCGTAACAACAGACTCTCCGTCCACATCATCCACAATCGGAATGCACCGAGTTAGCAGTGTTACCTCGGATGTTTGCTCGAACTCTTCAACAACGGGTTCACGGCGCTCAAATGCCTGGCGAACTGAAGAATCAATAACACCAAGTTCTGACAATGTCTGGCCTACGGCATTGGCACTAATACCCACGCGATGCAAAGCAGAGGTGGCGTTCGGAGACGCATACCGAACACGCGCATCAGCATCAAGAACAATCGCGCCGTCACCCACGCGAGGCGCAACGCTTGAGTCAGCCACTCTGCCCACGAATGGGAATGCTCCGCGCACAATCATCTCTGCGAATCGGTCAAAGATCTCTAGGTAGGTGCGCTCAAGTTCGCCTGGCTGGCGACCTGTGTGTTGCGACCATTCGCGAGTCAGTACTGCAATCACTTCACCTTCAAACTGGACTGGAATTGCCATCATCCGACAATCTTCAACAACGCCCTGAATGAAGATTTCACCTTCGCACGGCACGCCACTCTTCGTGGCGGCAGCAAGGAGTGGACGTTCAACGCTTGAGGTCTGTGATCCCACCCAGTCGGCCAGATACAGGGTCTGGCCAGTCGCTGCGCGCACCTGAGCTAGGACAAGCCAGTTATCGCCCTCAACGGGCACATACATCAGCAGGTCGGCAAAGCACACATCTGCGAGCATTCCCCACTCGCTTGCCAAGTTGACGAGGTGACCAATCTGTTCTTTCGACAGGTCAGTGTGCTGACGCGCTAGTTCACCAATGGTTGTCATAGGCATTCCCTTCCGGGTGCCAGTCTTGCCTACCGGCTCAGGCTGGTGGTGACTTTCTCAGTCGCCGAAGCCAATGCGACGTTCTGCATCGGTTGATCCGATTTCAACGTAGGCAATTTTTGCAGACGGAATTGCAATGTCCTTGCCCTTTTTGTCGGTAATCCACAATGTGGTCGATTCGCCCTTCAAAGCAGCATCGACAGATTTCTTCAATGCCTCGCGAGCCTTTACGTCGTCTTCCAGTTCAATGGCGACCTCACGGGGGGCTTGTGTGATTCCGATGCGAATATCCACGGTGTTGTCCTGCTTCTACTTTTGGTGATTATCTAGTTGTCGTATCGCGGGCGACCGGCGCCTTCACGGTACAGGTCAGACCATCTTCAAGCCTGCGCTGAAAATTTTCTTTGGCTTCATCGCCACAATTTGGGCCGCTAATGCATGAAAAGCAGCCCCGGCCTCTGACTCGGGAGCGATGGCGGCGATGGGATGACCATCGTCTCCCCCTTCGCGCAACTGCGTGACAAGCGGAATTTGGACCAAAAGTGGCACCTCAAGTTCAGCAGCAAGTTCTGCGCCTCCACCAGAACCAAATAGTTCGTAGCGCTTGCCATCATCACCGGTGAACCACGACATGTTCTCAATAACTCCTCGAACAGTGAGATTGACTTTCTTTGCCATCGCTGCAGACAAGCGTGCAACTTTCTGCGCAGCTTCTTGAGGCGTTGTCACAACAAACACTTCACCGCGCGGCAGGTACTGGCTAAGACTCAACGCAATGTCTCCTGTGCCTGGCGGCATGTCAATCAACAAGTAATCAGGTTCATCCCAGAACACGTCAGTCAGAAATTGTTCAAGCGCTTTGTGCAGCATTGGCCCGCGCCAAATAACTGCTTCACCTTTTGGAACGAAATATCCAATAGAAATGCATCGAACTCCGTAATTCTCTGGAGGCAACAACATGCCATCAATGACAACAGGGTCGCGTTCAGCACCAAGCATGCGCGGAATGGAATAGCCATAGATGTCTGCATCGACGATTCCGACAGTGTGTCCGCTTGCGGCTAGGGCAACAGCAAGGTTGGTCGTAACACTGCTTTTTCCTACGCCACCCTTGCCGGAAGAAATCAACAACACACGCGTAGTGGAATCTTTTGCTGCGAACGGCACTGCTCGGCCTTCTGCATGTCCATGAGCAGGGCCACTACCAGCAGTCGCGCCTGGCGTGCCATTCAGCATGGTGCGCACTTTCTGTCGTTGCTCATCGGTCATGACGCCAAAGTTGATGCTGACGCCCGCGCCATTAACAAGTGGGGTTAATGCATTCGTCACGAGGTTCGTGATTTCGTTACGCATGGGGCACCCAGCAATGGTCAAAGTGATCGTCAGAGACACGCCTTGGCTAGACACCGCAATGTCGTGCACCATGTCAAGGTCAACGATTGAGCGGTGTAGTTCGGGGTCTTCGACGGGCCGAAGGGCCTCGATAACTTGTTCAATTGTTGCTGTGGGCATGGGGACTCCGATGAATGGGGGATTTTGCACTACGACCATAGGTACAATACCTGCGTGTCCGACATGACCACCACCCACGTCATGACTCCGAAGGCTTTTACTGCCACGGTGTCTGCCATGACATCAGCTTTTGGCGACCCTACAAGGCGCGCCATATACCTGTTTGCTCGTGAAGAGGGTGACGGAGTCACAGCATCACAGGTCTCTGACAAATTTGAATTGCACGCAAACGTTGCCCGCCACCATCTCGACAAACTTGCCGCCGGCGGCTATTTAGAAGTCACAATCGAACGAGCAAAGGGCCAAGGCGTTGGTCGCCCGTCAAAGCACTATCGCGTTGCATCGAAAGACAGTGAATTTGAATTCTCTGTTCGCACCGATGATCTTGTTCTCACGCTTCTCGGTAAGACACTTGCAGCATTGCCACCTGACATGGCTCATACCATTGCCGAACAAGTGGGTCGTGATTACGGCAAGGCCATGGCAACTGGTCTTACTGGTCATGACGCAGCAGTAGGTCACCGTTCTTTGCGCTCTGCAATTCAAGCAGTTGCTGATGCTCTCACTGCCCACGGATTCGCAGCACACACAGATGACAAGCACGACAAGTTGCGCATCGTCACTAGTCACTGCCCATTCGGCGATGTGGCGATTGAGCACCCAGTTATTTGTGCAGTTGAACGTGGAATGGTGAAGGGAATGCTCGGCGCCATTTACGGTGATACCGACCCAGAGACGATCGACTCAATTCCTGCAGGCGACACTCTCTGCATCACTACCGTTTAATAGCGAGTTAGTCGCCCCAGTGGCGCTGTTCTAAGAACGGGTCACCATACATGTGGTACCCATTTCGTTCCCAAAAACCTGGCTTATCTGCATTCATTACTTCAATCCCGCGTAGCCACTTCGGTGATTTCCAGAAATACAAATTTGGAACTAGCAAACGAACAGGGCCACCATGAATTGGTTCAATCGGCTCGTTATCAAATTCCCACACCACAAGTGACTCATCACGTGTTGCATCATCAAACGGAAGATTCGCTGTGTAACCGTGTTCAGCATGACCCATGATGTGTGTTGCATCTGCTTGCACACCAGCAGCATCTAATAAATCGCGCACGCGCACGCCGCGCCAGACGGTGTCGAACTTTGACCATTTGGTCACACAATGAATGTCGGTTGTTAGAGTCACCGACGGCAATGCAGTGAGTTGCTCGAACGTCAACACGTATGGCGTGTCCACGAGTCCACCAATAGTGAGGTTCCATTCACTTGGCTCATACGTCGGAACATCGCCAACGTGCAAGACGGGAAACCGATCAGTGAGGTATTGCCCGGGCGGAAGCCGTGCAGGGTCAAAACCCTGTGCAATAACTTCATTGCGATTTCTATCGAAAAAACCCATGCATTCATTCTGCCTCCAATAGCGTGACCTTGTGCCCATTTATCTCGTTCGCCACGCAAAAGCCGGAAGCCGTTCCGCTTGGATAGGCCACGACCGTGACCGTCCGCTTGCTGACAACGGCTGGGAGCAAGCCAAGGCGCTAGGTACACGTCTCTCAGCCCTTAACCCCAGTGTTTTGTGGTCGAGCCCGCATCTTCGGTGTCAACAAACCCTGCAGCCGCTTGGCGAACTGTGTGGGCTTGACGTTGTCCTCGACTCCCGACTTGAAGAAGAATCTCCATTGGAGAAATCTCTCGCAGTTCTTGATGACGCGCCAGATAATGCAGTGCTCTGTAGCCACGGCGACGTCATACCTGATGCAGTGAATGGTCTCATTCGCCGCGGTATGGATGTTGCCGATATTCCTCGTGCCCTAAAGAAGGCTTCAGTGTTTGTATTGCACCGCGAGAACGGTCTCTACACTCGCGCTGAATATTGGGAGCCACCGACTACGAAGTAATTCTATTTGGCAAGGGCTTTGTCTACATCTGCCATGATTGCGTCGACAAATGACTGCACCTCTGTCGGAGGGTTCATTGCTTTGCATGTATCTAACTGCGGCTTTGCAAGTGATGCGCTATTGAGAAAACGGAAATAGACAATCCCGAGAAAGCAATGAGCGTCGGGGTATTGGTTGTCAACTTGCTGCGCACGTAATAAATCATTTACTGCAGTGACAAGGGCCAACTGTTTCACACTGCCCGTTGCGGCCCGGGCCGTCAATGCAAGAATCCACGATCGATATGTCAGTGCTTCTGCGTTATCTGGTTCCAGTTTCAGAACTTGTGTATACAACTCGATTGCTTTTCCTGGGTCAGCAAAATTCAATTGACGCGCGGTAGCCAAAATCCCTGATGCACTCTGCTCAATAGCGCCCGAAGAACTTTGGCCTGGCAGACGTTGACCAGATTGACGTGCCACCCATATGCCAGCCCCGGCCCCCGCTGCAATGACACAGGCAACAACAAGAACTCGACGAACCCAATTGCGGCTAACTACTGGCGTTGCAACTTCAACACCCTTTAGTTCGCGAGTAATTGCGGCGGTGCGCGCAATATAACCATCACGCAATGCCACATAATCTGCATCGTCAATGTCGCCTGCTGCACGCTCGTTGTCGAGGTCACGCAATGAGCGCAACAAGAATTGCTGCTCATCACGAAGATCGTCAGACATCAGACATTGTCCTCATCAGTCGGATCTTCTGCGAGCAATCTTTCGACAAGTGCAACATCATCCGCTGATGCTTCACCACTGTTGTCGCGACGCCACCGCCGAAACGCAGCCCAAAGACCAGCAACGGCACAAACCAAAACCGCAATCGGCATGATCCAGACAAGCGAATCAATGCCTGTAGCTCGCGGCACTAGGAGAACTTGTGCCTTAAACGTGTTTGCAATTGATCCGATGATCTCGTCGTCGGTCATCGTGCCGGCACGGACCTCTCGCGCAACCTGATTACGAATAGCTTCAGCAGCTGATGCACGCGATACGTAGACACTTTCTCCGTCGCATGTTGGGCAGGCAATGTGTTTCGTAATCGAATCGATTCGATCCGACTGCGTGAGAGGACCATTGTCGCCGGTAGTGCCCACAGCGAGCAACGCAACGACAATCAAGCCCATCAGCATCCATACAGGCCACGACTTCAGGTATTTCATTGCTCACCTGCAAACTGAGTCTTTAATTCATTAAGACGAGAAGTAAGAAAACCATTTGTTAATGCACCCATGATGCGCAAGCGCACGAATCCATTCGGGTCAATGACCCATGACTCAGGAACTTTTGCTACACCAAATGCAACAGAAATAGCACCGTCGTCGTCACGAACGACAGGCCAGTCGCCCCCATTGGTATCAAAGAAGGCTTGAACGGGACCATCAGTGTCATCGTTCACAACGGTGTATAACTCGACGGCATTGTCAGATGATTTTTGTTCCTTCTCAAAATCAACCAACAGTCGATGTTCTTGCCGACACGGCACGCATGTGGAGTTGAAGAAGTTCAACACCACCCAACTTCCTTTGCGACGCGCCAAATCAAATGTTCCACCACCAATTGTGGTTGATTTCACTACAGGGGCCGGCTGTCCCAATAACGGTGATGATGCTGATTCAGACCCTCCCGGCTTTGCCATTGCAAGAACAAAAAGGAAAGCAATCAGAACAACGCCAGCAGCACCAGCGATGTACGGAACGTTCTTACCGCGATTCACGCGGAAGTCTCGCTAGGAATTAGAGCCGATGTTGCATCAGTTGGCTTGCGACGACGGCCTGGGAACGCAGATAACAAAGTGCCGACACCCATCAGGCCTCCACCAATCCACAGCCACATCACCATTGGCTTAATGAACACTTTAATTTTCGCTGTCTTGCTAGACACCTTCACAGGCGGCTCGATGGTGAGGTAAATATCTTTGACGAATGACGACTTCACCGATGGAGTTCCGATGTTGGTACCCATTGATTTGTACTTCGTAATCGCTGGTGTGTAGCTCTTTCCACCATCTACGCGCACCACAGCTGCAATCACAGTGCTGCGGGCATCAGACTCTTCTTTGAAACCAATCAGCTCAAACGTATGGCCATCGAAAGTTGCAACAACGCCTTGCTTCAACAACAACTCTTGGCTATGGGTGTAACTATTGGACGCAGCCAGAGCAACTGCAATCAGGATGACTCCGATGTGCACCACCATGCCGCCATTTGCGCGACCCACTAATCCGCGCAAGCCTTGGCGCCGTGTCGCAAGGACTAATTGCCGAAGCGCAGCCCCACCAGCAAATCCACCCAGTCCAAAAGTTAATAGTGGTGCAAATCCGGTTGCGCCTACGCCAACACTGAATGCAAGTGCTCCAATTCCACCCCACGCAGGCCAGAACAGCCGATTCGACAACAATTCGCCAGATGCCTTACGCCATGGCAACACCGGCGCAACGCACATAAGGAACAACAGCGTCAATCCGGCAGGTACCGCCAACTTGTCAAAGAATGGTTCACCCACCACCAATTGACGATTCTGCAAAGCCTCGATGATTAACGGGAACACAGTTCCCAGCAGCACAACAAATGCAAAAACACTGAAGACCACATTGTTCGCGAGAAATGCTCCTTCACGTGAGAGCGGTGAATCAATCGTGCCAGGTGAATGTAGTTTTTGTCCGCGCCATCCGATGAGAGCAACAGACACAACCACGATGATGGCAAAGAAACTCAAAAGGTATGGCCCGATATTTGACTCACTGAAAGCATGCACACTATTCAGCACGCCTGAACGCGTGAGGAATGTACCGAGGATTGTGAGACTAAAAGTGGACACAAGCAATGACAAGTTCCACACGCGCAACATGCCTCGACGCTCTTGTACCAATACGGAGTGAATGTATGCAGTGCCTGTGAGCCACGGAATAAACGAAGCATTCTCAACCGGGTCCCACGCCCACACGCCGCTCCACCCCAACACTTCGTAACTCCACCACGAACCAAGAATAATTCCGAGTGTCAAGAAACCCCACGAGAACAACGCCCAGCGTCGCGTCTCGACAAGCCAACCTTCACCGACGCGACCAGTAATCAACGCACCAATTGCAAAAGCAAACGGCACGGTCATGCCGACATATCCGAGATACAAAATGGGTGGGTGGAACACCACGAGAATGTGGTTCTGCAACAGTGGGTTTGGCCCTGGCCCGTCAAGCACTCCTGGTGCACCGGCTGCAAACGGATTCGCCGGACCCAAAGTCAAGATAAAGAAAAAGATGCCAACAAAAAACATGGTGGCAACAGCCCAGCCCACCATCGGGTCTGTAATGCGTGTGCGGTACTTGAAGACGATGCCGCTAGTTAAACAAGTAAGTACCAGTAGCCATAACAAAATGGATCCTTCAAGTGCGCTCCATACAGCAGTGAAGTTGTACAACGCTGGCGTACTTTTCGAACCCACTTTTTGAATGTAGGCAAGCGAGAAATCACGAGTAATCATTGCCCATTCCATTGCGGCAAAAGCCGAGATGGCAGAGACACACGACAATGTCGCAAAACGCGGAACCAAGCGCAAAACTTTTTCGTCTTCGTTAAGCGTGCCCATGACGGCAGCAATCAATCCAAAGAACGCACCAATCAGCCCAACGAGAAGAGCAGCACGTCCGAGTGGGCCTGCTAGCCCTTCAACACCGAGCATGCAGCTGCCTCTTCATTTGCTTCGTCAATTCTTATGGCATTCTTTTCAACATATTGATTTGAATGTTTCACTTCAATGCGATCGCTCTCAAACACGCCGTTCACTATGCGTCCATGCGCAATAATTGGAATACATTCTTGAAAAACGCCTCCCGGGTCCCCAGAATATGTAACCCTCAATGTCTTTTTGTTGAAGTCGAGAGTAAATGTGGTGCCACCATCAGCTTGTTTGACTGAATTTTGCTCGACGACACCTTGAACGCGCATTCGGCGTTCACCATCGCAGCCACTACGCACACCAATTTCATCAACATTGCAGTAATAGTCAATCGCGCTTGTGAGAAATTGGGTGACAATTACGCCGCCACCCAAAAGTGCTGCAACAACAACAAGAATTGGCAACCAACGACGTTTGCTGGCTGGCGGCTGAGCACCAGGCTCGGTGGCAGTACGTGGTGTTAGGTCCACGGCATTTCCTCACGTGTTGCACGCTTGGCTAGTTCACGTCCACGGCGTATCACCCACACTGCATACACGCCAATTGAGACCGCAGTAATTCCCCAACTTCCAAAAATGAACGATGCATGTTTCATGACTACTACACGCCTGCTTCATTGCGTCGAGCGGTAATGGCTACATCAAGACCACGATCAGAGAACGCATCTTCCAACATCATGACGCGTTGGCGGTGCAACACAAGCCACACAAACAACATCGTGAAAGCAACCAACCCGAGGAATAACGAGAATAACATGAGGCCGTCTAACTCAACTTTTGCATTTGGGTTAGCTACCGATGCTTCTTGATGTAGCGAACGCCACAACGTGACACTGAAATGCACAAGAGGTATCTCCAAAATTGCTAAGAGTGCAAGAACAGACGACCGACGAGCGCGTTGACGATGTGTGCCACCTAATTGCCGCACAGCTAGATACCCAACATATGTAATGAATAAAAAAGCGGTGCTGGTAAGACGTGCGTCCCACACCCAGTAGGTACCCCACGTGAGCCTGCCCCACATGCTTCCAGTCACCAATGACACTGCGACAAACAGAACACCAATTTCGCCTGCCGCACCGGCAACACGATCCCACGCAAGGGATCTGTTCTTGCCCGACAAATACACACCTGAACACAAGGCAGTTAGCCCGAACGCAATGTATGCAGTCCAAATTGAAGGAACATGGATGTACATAATGCGTACGGTGCTTCCCTGCACGACGTCTTCAGCAGAAAACCAGAGTCCGCATAATGCAAGCGCAGCAAGCATGAGGATGACAAGGATTCCGAGCCGCCGCGTTGCAGAAGTTCCGGTGCTTGACTGTCCGGCCATGTTCACATCCACTTCTTTAAGTCTGACCGCCAGAGGGCGATGGGGGAAATCGGGACCTATTCGTCGACCAGAGGACCAAAGGCAACGGTTCCGACAGCGCAAAACAGAACCGCAAAGACCAAAAGGAGACCAATCCATGGCCATCCTTCGGACACTGTGGTGCCGCCGCTGCCAAAGGCCGCCTCGGTCGCCCGTGTGGCGCCGATCAGGACAGGTGCTACTGCTGGCAACAACAGAAGCGGAAGAAGTGTCTCCCGACCCCGTGCGCCTGCAGCAAGACCTCCGTACAGAGTACCCACGCTTGCGAGCCCAACGGTGGCCACCACCAAGGTGACTATTGCCTCACAGAATCCGACCATCGTCATTTCGACGCCGTAGAGCACAACAGCTGTTGCCACAAGCATGAGTTCCAAAACAAACAATTGCACCATTAAGGCAACAGCTTTACCCACAAAAATGGCACCCATATCAACACCTGCAACGCGAAGTGCATCAAGTGCGCCATCAGCAGATTCAACTGTGAATGATCGCTGAATAACAACAAGCATGCTGAACAATGTCGCTAACCACACAAGGCCCGGAGCAACGCGTTGCAGAATGCCATCATTGTCAAGTGCGAATGCAAACAAAACCATCACGATTGCGGCGAACGGTGCAACTTGATTCACCAAGATGCGGCTATTCCATTCAATAGTGAGGTCTTTTCGAGCAACAGCAACTGCAATACGACGTTTAGAAGATGCGTTGCTCATGCTGCCCCTCCACCATCAATTGTGATGGTGCGTGTGGCTAAACCAAGTGCTCGATCACGTTCATGGCTCGCAAGTACAACAGTTGCTCCCGAAGCAACCGCGGAGCGTAACAACGCATCTAATTCATCACGACCAGCGGCATCGAGACCGGCATGTGGTTCATCGAGTAACCATATTTCTGCACGACGCACGATGAGGCTTGCTAAGGCGCACCGACGTCGTTGCCCTGCGGAAAGTTGCGAGGCTTTCACACCGGCAAGTCGACCATCTATCTGCATCGTTGCCATCGCAGCAGAAACCTCTGATTGCGTGGCAGCAACAGTTGATGCCCAAAATTGCAAGTTCTGCGTGACAGTGAGATCAAGATACAAACCATTTGCGTGACCGAGTAAACCCACGCGTGATCGAATGGCTTCTCTATTCGTCGCAAGATCTATTCCAAGAACATGTCCCGTTCCACGTTCAATCGGCATCAGCCCTGCACACACTCGTAAGAGCGAAGTTTTTCCCGCACCATTCGGGCCCTGCAATAACACGATTTCTGCACGTTGCACTGTGAGATCAACTCCGGCTAGAGCGGGAAATTGGCCAAGGACAGCAACAACACCTGAGAGCTCAATAACGGTGTCCATGCCGTCCCTACGCTAGTGACCTGTATCCACCACCACCAACATCACGGCAGGGGCATTGCGGTTCATATCCCCTACCATTATTGGTATGTCCAATACCGATCCAAGCAACGATCCTGTTCGTTCACGTCGGCAAACAATCTCTCGTATCAACGATGCTGCCAATCGACTTGGCTATTTGTTGTGGGGAATAGCAATGGGGTGCTTTGTCACTGCATTCATTATTGGATTTAAAGGCATTTTGGTCACCATGGTTACCGCATGCATTATTGCGGGCTCCGTCTTGCTCGCCCCCTCCATCATCATCGGGTATGCAGTCAAAGCTGCAGAGCGCGACGATCTTGAACATGGTCGGTAGAACACGCACATGACTTCTGTATCAATTGATCGTCGCAGACAAATTCTTGATACTGCCCTCACCTCGTTCTCCGCTGCGGGTTATCACAACACATCAATGAATGACATCGCTGAAGCCCTGTCAATGACAAAGCCGGTGGTATATCAATACTTTGATTCAAAGCGCGCGCTCTATCTCGAACTATTGCGATTCGTCGGTGATGATCTCGTCACCACAGTTACTGCTTCAGTAGCTGGCTCAAGTAATCCGCATGATCAAGCCGAACAAGGAATGATCGCCTACTTCACGTGGGTTGCAAATAATAAAGAAGCATTCGCTCTTCTCTTTGAAAGTTCGGCCAGAGTTGACGCTGAATTTACTGACATAGTCAGCGAATTCGAAGACGCCGCAGCACGAGCTATCGCTCCATTTATTGATGCCAACATCTCGGCAGATGATCAAGTGACTTTTGCAATCGGATTAGTAGGAATGGCAGAAACAGTCAGCCGACAAGTGCTGCGACACGGTCGCGACTTTGATCCTGATGCACTGGGTCGAGCAGTTGCCACGCTTGCATGGGGCGGACTTCGTTTGATAGGGCAACCAAACCCCCGCTAGTGCCGAAGTGAATATCTGGGGGTCACCCTCCTCCAGAAATCGAGGAAGGTGTGCCTGCCCTAGTGGTTGGTACTATGTGGGCATGGCAGTCCCCGGTGAGCATCATCCAGCATTTGAAGAATACTGCGAAACCATTTTTGAATTGCGTGAAGATGACCTTGACGTCATTCAGGCACGCATAGCTGAACGGTTACGAGTGTCTCGACCATCAGTATCAGAGATGATTAAACGTATGTCAGAGGAATCACTCATCGAAGTTGCTAGCGGAAAGATTACGTTGACTGTTTCCGGTGAAGAACTTGCAGTTCGAGTTGTACGTCGTCACCGCATTGCTGAACGGTTCATCACAGACATCCTTGGTTTGTCATGGTCCCTTGCGCATCGCGAAGCTGGTCGTTGGGAACATGTCATGTCACACGAAGTGGAAACCGCAATGAGTCGTTTGCTCGGTGAACCCACCACCTGCCCACATGGAAATCCAATTCCTGGGAGCGGATACACGCCTCCAACAGCTAAGAAATTGTCAGATCTCTCTTCGGGTCAAGAATTCATCGTTTCCCGCATACCTGAGGAACTTGAGTTCACCCCTGGCATGTTGGAATTTCTCGAGAATTCACACTTGGTTCCAGGTTCACGCGGAACAGTGCAAATTGGCGCAGAAGCTGGCGACATGACTGTCTTGATTGATGGCACTTCTGTCACGGTGGATTCCTATGCCACCGTGCGCATACTTGTCACTGTCTAATTCCCTCACCATCGGAGCTTCTCGATGACGAATATCAAACGCCTTTTGGGTGTTTCCCTCTGCGCTCTCGCTCTTACATCGTGCGCGACCACTATCACGGGTAGTACCGATTCAACTGTTGCTCCTTCTTTAACCACAACTGTCCCCGTCACACCAACTGGCTCCATCATTTCGCTACTTCAACAATTAGTACCTGTTGCAGATGGTCTCGGACAAGCAATCGTTGACGGCAACTCAAAGACGTACCAGGCCAAAGTTGCAGAAGCCGATGCAATCTTGCTGGTGATAGAGCCATTAATTCTTGAATCAAAGATCGATGTTCTCGAAAGCGTCCAACGAGTCGTGCGACTTATTCACTCTGCAGCCGAACGCAAGAGACCTGCTGATGCGGACAAAGCACTTCGTTTTATACCGCTCATCATTGACGCGGTAACGCCACTATTGAACCTGTAGCGACTACAGCATTGCGTCGGGCAACGCCAGGCGATGCACCACTGTCAAGCTTCGCGTAGAACGCGTCAGCGTCACGTACAGCAGACGCAAACCTTGGGAATCGTCGGCAACAATTGCTGACGGCTCGACCACGATGACGTCATCAAGTTCTAATCCCTTTGCTAATGAAGCCGGAACAATAGACAAATTCTGGTCAAGTCCGGCAGCCTGTGCACGCCCGTGGGGAACTGACGCAGCATCCAGTGCCAACGACATCTGATCAACCATGTCATCAGGACAAATAATGGCAGTTCTGCCTCCACCTGATTGTTGCAGCAGGACATTTGCTCGTGCAATGACAGCTTCGTACAACGCAGGGACAGATTCGACGGCAATGATGACTGGCACTTCATCACCGTCACGCACACTTCGCGGTGCACGAAGTCCCGGAGTTGCAGCATGCATCACCTTGTCGGCCAGTTCCATGATTTGGGCCGGAATGCGATAGCCAACAGATAAACCAACAACGCGGGGCGTTTTGCGTGATGGCAGATGCTCGAGAACATCTTTCCAGTCATTTGGAGCAAGAGGCCCCGTTGCTTGAGCAATATCGCCCACCACAGTCATTGACCCGCTGAGTGAACGCCGCGTGACCATGCGCAACTGCATCGGCGTGAGGTCTTGCACTTCATCAACCACGATGTGCCCGAACGTGCGGATTTCGTCCGATTCATCTACTTTGCCGCTTTTGCGCGGACGTGGCCCCAACAGGAATCGAGCTTCATCGAGAAGCGCGGCATCAGCATTGCCCCAACGCACTTCCTCTAGTGAATCGGAACGATCGCGATACAAGGCAAGATAATCAGCTTCGGGCAGGATGCCATTCGCAGCCAATTTAAGCAATGCCTGGGAACCAAACAGATCATGCAACAACTGTGCAGGGGTTAGTACTGGCCACATGCGCTCGAATACTGCGCGAATTTCCGGTGTGCCGGTCAGCGCATCGCGAATATCTTCTGCATCAGCGCCACTTCGGAAACTTGCAGCCAGCGCCGCCCACACTTCATTTTCTACATAACGACGTGCTTGATTGTGGCGATGGTAACGGCGACGCGCTGCCTTAATGATTTGTACGGACTCTTCTGCACGCAAACGCACAAAACCAACGCCGTATGGTAATTGCACATCTTCACGCAGTGGCCTTTCACGATCCATGATTGCCTTGTCAACTACTTTTGCAATGCGCTTGTTGCCCTTGACTCGCGCCACGTTTGAAGACTCACGCAATCCAAACTGCACTTCAGGAATGAGATCGGCCAGAATTACTTGTTGAACACCTGCTTCACCAAGCGATGGCAATACACGTTCGATGTATCGCAAGAACACTCTGTTCGGCCCAATAACCAATACACCTTGGTCTTCTAATGGGAATCGGTGTGTGTACAACAAATAGGCAGCGCGGTGAAGCGCGACAACTGTCTTACCTGTTCCAGGACCGCCTTGCACCACAAGCACACCAGCCTGGGGTGAGCGAATGATTTCATCTTGTTCTGCCTGAATTGTGGCAACGATGTCGCCTAGTTGACCAGTACGACTGCGACCAAGTGCAGTCAGCAGTGTGCTGTACCCGCGCAGTCCCTGACGTGGGTCATCGCTGAGTCCGTCATCTTGGCCCACACCAAGGTGACCTTCACCAAACAACTCGTCTTCCAGTGCCAACAATTGCGGACCTTCAACAACAAAATGTCGACGACGCAACAGCCCCATTTGCTCACGACCAGTGGCGCGATAAAAGGGTTCAGCAACGGGTGCGCGCCAATCAACAACCACAGGTTCACGGTTGGCATCAGCGACAGCAAGACGACCAATGTGAAAACTTTCTACGGCATCCCCAGAATCAGCTGCGCGATCAATGCGCCCAAACACCAAAGCAGCATTCCCCAATTCCAATTGCTCTAAACGGTGCACAAGATTTTCGTCAAAAACATTTCGCTCGAGGCGCGCTTGAAACGTTCCGCCAGGGCCAGCAGAAGTGAGGTCACGAATCTTAAGTGCGCCGACACGACTTGCTTCGAGGCACTCATAGGCATGCAGGATGTACGCCTGCTCTAGCTCTAACTCTGGGTGCTGCTGGGTCATAGACACCAATCTGCTTTCCACGTGCAACCTGTTTTCAGGGTCTTTACAGGCTATCCCCATGCGACTCGCCAACAACACCCGGGCGCGGCACACATCCTGACTGCACAACGGGCGTGAATTTCGTCACAATCTCGTCCCGACAATCGGTTTTCCTAGGAGGTTCATCGTGCAGTCACGTTCTATTCACCACCCACTGGCCTGGCTATCCGTCAGCACCCTCGTCCTCACCATTTTCATCAATATCTCACGGCAGCCACCCGTTGTTCTGGCAGAGGCCAACGGCTCTGGTTCGCTGATTGGCGACAACATCGAAGCACAAGTCAGTTTCGATGCCCCCGGAACTAAGGACCCATGTTCATGGCGCGTTGTTACAAGTATCACGCCCACTCCCGGCCCCTCGTCAGGACCAATCACCATTCGATCTCGAGACGGTATTGATGACGTGTTGTATGTTCGACGTTGCTTTGCAGGTCAGTCATTGCATTGGATACCGCAAACAACTTCATCTCGAGTTGCGCAACATTCCGAAAACAAGGTGTCGCGGCTTGTCAATATGTTGTTGATCAAAACTGCACCACCATCAAATAAGATGGTCGTCAATGTCGGCACATGGTTTTGGGTACCGCGTGCAGTGTGGAAGTCAGTCAGTGTTACTGCGCACATCCCAACATCTGTTGGTCCAATCTCAGTTACAACAACAGCAATTCCCACATCGCTCATCTATTCACCCGGAGACGGCAACAACGCAGTGACATGTCAGGGTCCTGGTACCCCATGGTCACAATCTCGCGGTGACGACGACACAAGCGACTGTATGTACACCTACACCTCTGCATCGCACACGCGGGTGCCTGGCACATACCCCGCAAATACCGCCATTAAGTGGACCGTTACGTGGCGTTCCAATTTGGGTGTCGGGGGGCTGTTGCCCAGTATTCGCACGGGTCTTACAACCCCTGTTCGGGTTCTTGAAATGCAAGCCTTGTCTCGATAAGCCAATCCGCCAATAGCCTCGTGCGGTACCCCTGAAAGGCCTAACGATGAACGAAGACAAAGATCGCTTTCTCCTTGACCGCCGCTACACCGCAGCGTTTGAAAATCTTGAAGACTCAACAATTGCCACTTTGACATTGGCACTTGAAGGTGACCTTCGCGACGGATTCGCTCGCATCGTCGGTTTGTCTGCCACAGCATTTGATGATGAATCATCTCTTGGTGCTCTTGTTCGCGATGGCATTGCAAAGCGCCGTGCCGCACATGACGCAGGTGTTGTTCTTGCAGAGCCATGCACCCAGTGGACTATCGAAAAGCTCGGTGAATCATCAGAAGATCCTTCCCTTGAAGAACTACACGTTGTCTTACCAGAAGCACTCGAGAAGTTTGGTCTTGACGCAGTCCGACTCATGGTCATTCAGTACTCGCGTTCGCTGAAAGGTTTCCGTTTGCTCGTTGCATCCGACCAGCGTTTTGCGCCATCAGGTCCCGCACCAACTACTGCTGTTCGTGAAATAGATGAAGCTGCTCAAGCCGCCAAGCGCGAAGCTCGTAAATCCCGTAAAGCTGAAGAAAAAGCCGCAAAAGTTAAGCAGCAAGGTCGCCGTTAGCCAAAAAATACAGTGGCGACATTGTCATAAATTGACAAGTCGACATAGCGGGTTTTACCAACAACCTGGTTAAGAGGCACGCACACAATGTCTTCGCCGCGAACCGCCACCATTGAATTTTGCACTCCATCGTGCGCAGCAGTAACCGCTGCAACTCCAAGTCGAGTGCACAACACACGATCAAATGCATTGGGAGTTCCTCCGCGTTGCACATGACCAATTTGCACGACTCGAGTTTCAAATCCAGTTCTTTCGAATAACTCACGCGCAATCTCTACGCTGATGCCGCCAAGGCGTGGCCGGCCAAATGGGTCAAGAGCGTATTGAGGAGTAGGCATTGTTCCTGCCTTTGGAATTGCTCCTTCTGCAACAACAACAATGGACGCGTAACGTCCACGCGAATGTTTTCTCTTGACCGCGTTCGCGACATCATCAATGTCAAAGGGATGTTCTGGAATAAGAACTGCCGTAGCACCACCAGCAATGCCTGCGTACGTGGCAATCCATCCCGTGTCACGCCCCATCACTTCCACCACCATCACACGGTCATGACTTTCTGCAGTGGTGTGTAAACGGTCAATAGCATCGGTAGCAATTTGCACAGCAGTGTGAAAACCGAAACACACGTCGGTTCCTTCAACATCATTGTCAATAGTCTTTGGCACCCCAATGATGTTGATTCCCAATTCGTCATGAAGACGCGACGCCACCGTGAGAGATCCGTTACCCCCGATAACCACAAGCGCATCAATCGACATCTCGGTCAACACCTCACGCACTTGTTGGGGTCCGTTTACAAAGTCGTACGGACTGCCACGACGAGTACCAAGGATTGTTCCCCCACGCGGCAAAACACCGGCCAATGATTGCACGGTCAATTCAATACTTCGTTTTTCCAACACACCATCCCATGCGTCAAGAAATCCGACAACTGTGTCCCCGTGTTCATTGATTGCTGAACGAACTATGGCACGCAGTACTGCGTTGAGTCCGGGGCAGTCACCCCCTCCCGTGAGTACACCTATTCGCATTGGCTCAACTTAACCTTGCTTAGAGAAATGTCAGCGCGTCACCGACGGAAACTTTTCCGGGCGTAATAATGCGGGCGTACACGCCTACTGCTTGATTCAGTTCGCGCACAACATGGCGCATAATGGCTCGGTCTTCAGGAATTGAGTCATTAATTCGTCGTGTAATCATGACGCAACGCGGGCATGGGTCTAAAAACTCAACAACTGCGGATCCCAATTGTCCGCTGCGACCCTTCCACGAAAATTCTGGATGCCCAGTCTCGTCTGGGGTATCAATCACAACGCTCGGACGAAACCGCAATATATCGATGACGGATTCTGGCAACGCAACGCGAAGTGCATCGAACGCAGATGTTGTCATCACCATCAGTGGCCAACAATCATGATGCGTTCCGGGGGGCGACTCGAACTCGGAAACTTCTGGAGGAAACACCGAAAAATCTGGAAGGGGTTCATCTTCTGTGCGGCCGAAAATTCCCCGCAACTCTGCCATCACATCAGTTGAGTCAGAGGGCCCACGCCGAAAATGTTCAAGCGCACCATCACTCGGCAATGACTCAAGCGACACTGACCTGCCAAGTGCAGCAGACAACACGGCATCAACCTGTGCGTCGTCACTGTGTATTTCTTTGCCGTTTGGCAATGTGATGATGACCGATGGAGAACCCTGTGCAGCAGGACGTGCAGAAAACTGCATGAGTTCGCCTATTTTTTTTGCACCACGTATTCCGCCACGTTCATTGTCTCGCAGAGCCCAATGGCGATCGCCCATGATGCCAAGCGGAGAAATTGACACCGAATCAGTATTGATGCCAATCATTGATTTCACTGGGTATGTCCATAATTGCGACACCCTCATGTGAAAAACCTCAGCTGTAGTAGGGGTTTGAACCCGCGGCGTGGTCAGTTATATCACGAACTTTTAGCACCCCTGGCACCTGTTCAATCAATGTGGTTTGGACGCCCTCAAGCATGGTCATCTTGCTCATCGAACAACCATGGCATCCGCCACCCATTGTGAGATAGGCAACACCTTCAGTGTCGTGACCCACGAAGGTGACAAAGCCACCGTGCGATGC
>SHUR01000062.1 GCA_009694565.1 Ilumatobacteraceae bacterium
CTCACAACCGTCATCCCGAACCTTGAATTGAAGATGGGCTTTCGTTGTTTGCCAGAGGGACACCTCGATCGTCTCACCGCTGTCAGCAACCATGTGGCTGAAGTCCTGAATCGACCATTAAATCCTCAGGCTCCATACGTTGGGTTGTCTGCATTTGCCCACAAGGCGGGCCTTCATGTATCTGCTATCAAGCGAGCAAAAGATGCTTATGAGCACATCGACCCAGTTGTTGTTGGGAATGGCACTCGTTTTGTCGTGAGCGAAATGGCAGGACGTGCCACGATCGAAGTAAAAGCCGAAGAGCTCGGTTTGAAGTTGGACGGAGCGGCAATTGGTTCGGTTATTGAAGACTTAAAGCGACTTGAACACGAGGGGTACCACTTCGAAGCAGCTGATGCATCTCTTGAGTTGCTGATGCGTCGTGCGGGCGGTTGGAAACATGATGCATTTCGTGTGGAATCAATGCGCGTCATCACTGACGAAGCAGAAAACGGTGAATTCACAACCGAAGCAACTGTCAAGGTGTGTATTGGAGATCAGAGGTATGTTCACACTGCAGATGGCAATGGGCCGGTCAACGCAATTGACGCTGCACTGCGCGCGTCGTTGTTGCCCCATTATCCAGATCTGGCCAGGGTGCATCTCACGGACTACAAGGTGCGAATCTTGGACGGCGCAACAGCCACGGGTGCAATCACTCGCGTTCTACTTGATGCCACAAACGGGGACCGCTCATGGACCACCATCGGAGTTTCGGCAAATATCATCGAAGCCTCGTGGAATGCTCTTGAAGAGTCATTGATTTATGGACTACTCCACGCTTCGGCGTAGAGTTTGAGTGCATGGCATCTCCCCGCTTTTCTCCAGTTCCTCCGGATGAACCGGTTCGCTATTACGAGTCACCTGACTCAGTTCCTGAATCATGGTCGCTTGGTCGTCCTGGTGAAATACAGGGTCGTCAGCCAGAGGGCGAGCGCCTCGGGTATCAAGGTCCCGACCAGGGGTACATCATTGGTTTAGCAAAACGAGCCAGTCGTCGTGTCTGTGTCACCGCAGGAGAAGATGTTGATGATGTCTTGGCTGGCTGTTCTCTCATCGCATTACGCCGCGCATCGCTATTTGGTCGTGCGCCGATGGTGCATGACTTGAATGTTGCTCTTGGTATGTGGGGCTACTTGTCAGAAACTCCACCCGCCGACCTAATTGCGGTGCGTCGTGACTTATTTGTTGGTGTCGGCAATGTTGCACATCATTACAAAGAGGGCCGTGCAATAGCTGATATGGCGCCTACAACAACGTTGAAGATGTCACCGTTGGAAGTGGCGGATCAATATTTCGCACATTGGCGTTCACTGACCGGTTTTTCTGCATGACCATCTACGAAGCTCCACTTTCTGATATCGAGTTTTCACTCAACACTTTCGTCGACCTTCCCTCCATCATGAAGTACGAGCACTTTGGTGATGCAGACCACAGCATGGTTTCAGAGTTGCTCGCTGAAGCAGGGCGCTTTATGACTGACATCTTTGCTCCTTTAAATAAATCAGGAGACAACGAAGGCGCAAAGCGCAATGCTGATGGAACAGTCTCGACACCACACGGCTTCATCGAGGCGTATCACGCATATGTCGAAGCCGGATGGGGTGCCGTTTCTTTTGATACAGGTTTTGGTGGCGGAGGATTCCCCTTTGTAGTCGGTATCGCGATTCAAGAAATGATGAACTCGGCAAACATGGCGCTCAGCATGGCGCCACTGTTAACGCAAGGCGCAATTGACGCCATCCGCCATCATGGCGACGAGATTCAAAAGATGACCTACTTGCCAAAGATGATTACGGGCGAATGGACGGGCACCATGAATCTCACCGAGCCAGATGCAGGTAGTGATGTTGGCTCAGTTCGCACAAAGGCAGTTCCACAGTCAGACGGCACGTATCGCATTTACGGCACAAAGATCTACATCACTTTTGGTGAACACGACATGGCAGACAACATCATTCACTTGGTGTTGGCGCGTACGCCAGATGCTCCGGCCGGAACAAAAGGCATCTCATGCTTCATTGTTCCGAAATATCTGGTGGGTACTGATGGTTCGCTTGGTGCAAAGAACGATGTCTCGTGTATTTCTATCGAACACAAATTAGGTATCAAGGCCAGTCCTACCTGTGTGTTGTCGTTTGGCGACAATGACGGGGCTGTCGGGTATCTCATCGGTGAAGAAAACCATGGCATGCAGTACATGTTCACCATGATGAACCAAGCGCGACTATCAGTTGGCCTTGAAGGGCTATCGCTTGCAGAGCGGGCATACCAACAATCGCTTGAGTATTCAGTGCTTCGTCACCAAGGTCGCGCACCTGGGGCACCTGCTGGTGAAGCCTCATCAATCATTGATCACCCAGATGTGAAGCGAATGCTTGCCACGATGAAGTCAACAATCGAGGCACTTCGCCGTTTGTTGTACTGGAATGCGGCGTGCATCGATATTGCGGCACATCATCCCGATGCAACGGAACGTGAAAAGGCAGAAGACTTGGCAGCATTATTGACTCCACTGTCGAAGGGGTGGGGCACCGACATGGGAGTTGCGCTCACGGGTATTGCAATTCAAATTCATGGTGGCATGGGATTCATTGAAGAGACCGGAGTCGCACAGCATTATCGCGATGCTCGCATCACCACTATCTATGAAGGCACAAACGGCATTCAAGCGATGGACTTGGTTGGTCGCAAAATGGGATTGAAGGGCGGCGCAGTTCTTGGCGGACTACTTGACGACATTGATGCATTAGATGCCCAACTCATTAAGCACCCAGAACTCATCTCACTTGCATCTGAATTGCAGTCAGCATTGAAGTCGGTACGCGGCACCACGCAATGGCTACAACAGAACGGCACTAACCAAGTCGCTGTGTTGTCTGGTGCGACGCCATATCTCACACAACTCTCAACATTGGTTGGTGGCTATGTCATGGCGCGTTCAGCGCACTTGGCCGTTCATTCGGAAATGGCACCTGATGACATTGCTGCAAAAGTTGCTACAGCACGATTCTTTTGCGAACAACTTCTTCCCGTTGTTCATGGTTTGAGTTCATCAATCACTGGTGACGGTGATTTGTTGATGAGCTTCACTCACGACACTTTGTCGCGCTAAAGATCAATCGCGTGGGCGCGAAGCCCTTCGACATCGCAAAATTCTGTGGCCGCAATGTGTGTTGAATGAAGTTTCACTTGTGGCGCCTTGCCTTCTTCGAAAGCTTCCTGCCATCGCGGCGCACAGAGACACCACTGGTCGCCAGCCTTCAGGCCTGCGAAGCCGTATTGGGGCATTGGGGTGGACAGGTCATTGCCAGCAGCCTTAGAGAACTCAAGGAACTCATCGGTCATGATTGCGCACACGGCATGAACCCCAACATCGTCACCGCCGACTTCACAGCAGCCAGTTCTGTAAAAACCTGTTACTGGTGATGTGCAGCATGTGCGTAAGCGCTCACCGAGCACATTGAGTTGTTCTGTCTCTGTAAAGCCATCCATCTCTTCAAACTACCGTTGACTACCGCTCAATCGCTGTGCCACTAACCTTGCAGATACATGTCTGATTCTCCTCGCTATCGCTTCGCCCCCTCACCAACTGGCTTTTTCCACGTTGGGGGAGCCCGCACTGCTCTCTATAACTGGGCACTTGCGCTTCGTACTGGCGGCACGTTTGTTTTACGGATAGAAGACACAGACGAATCTCGTAACAGTCCTGAATGGACTCAAGGCATCATCGACGCATTGTCATGGCTAGGTATTGATTCCCAGTCGCCGCGATTCGAAGGGCCGTACTTCCAGTCTCAGAATGCGGAGCTTCATATTTCTGCTGCCATGAAATTGCATGCAGCAGGCAAGGCGTACTGGTGTGACCTCACGGCCGACCAGATTCAAGAACGCGCAAAGACAACAGGTAAGCAGGGCTACGACGGTTACTCGCGTGACCGCGGACTTGCCGGTGGCCCAGGATATGTATTGCGGTTCCGCGTGCCAGAAGGCGCAACCATCGTGTCTGATCTTGTTCGTGGTGAAGTGGAATTTGCTAACGACACCATTGAAGATTTCGTATTGCTGCGCAGCAACGGAAGCCCCATGTTCTTACTTGCCAATGTGGTTGACGACATTGAGATGCGTATCACTCACGTAGTACGGGCAGAAGAGCATCTACCGAATACTCCGAAGCAACAAATGTTGTGGGAGGCATTAGGCGTAATGCCACCAATCTGGGCACATGTTCCTGTTCTCGTTAATGAACAGCGTAAGAAATTGTCAAAGCGTCGTGACAAGGTAGCTCTTGAGCAGTATCGCGAAGAGGGAATTCTTCCCGATGCAATGATCAACTACCTCATGACGCTCGGGTGGGCACCAGCAGGAGACACTGAAATTGTTCCGTGGTCTTCGATGGTGGAAGAGTTCCGTTTAGAAGATGTGAATCACTCGCCAGCGTTCTTTGATATTAAGAAATTGGCTTCGTTCAATGGCGATTACATTCGCGCAATGTCATTAGATGCGTTCATTGACGCGGCGTCTCCGGTGCTGTCATCCACTGATGCATGGCCAGCAGATCGGTTCAGCGCAGATGTCTTTGCACAAGCGGCGCCTCTTGTACAAACTCGAGTGGTCACTTTGTCAGAGATTCCGGCAATGGTTGATTTCTTATTCCTCGAAAATCCTGGGATTGATGATGATGCATGGAACAAAACAATGAGTGCTGATTTTGCTCGTGAAGTACTGACAGATTTTGCTGCAGCAATGTCAACTGTGGAGTGGAACCATGACAGCTTGAAGGCCATCCTTGAAACATGGACAGAAGCGCACGGCCTGAAGTTAGGAAAAACTCAAGCGCCGATTCGTGTTGCGATTACTGGGCGAACAGTCGGCCCTCCTTTGTTCGAGAGTCTTGAAATTCTTGGTCGTGATGAAACAGTTCGTCGTCTCGCTGCCAGCATTGCACGGCTGGGATAATTTCTGACATGCGCGCTTTTGTGCGTTCTGCAATTGTTCTCGCACTGGGGGCGTGTCTTGCTCTCATCTCATATGTGGGAATTGTTGCAGTGTCGCTTACATGGACCGGCGCACACGGAGACACCGAAGTTGTTGATGCAATTGTTGTTATGGGTGCTGCTCAATATGATGGTGTGCCGTCGCCGTTGCTTGCATCGCGATTAGAACATGCTCTTGATTTATGGAAACAAAAGCAAGCACCAGTGATTGCAGTGACCGGTGGGAAGCGCGCCGGAGATCGATTCACCGAGGGTGATACATCGCGTCGATGGTTGACAGACAATGGAGTGCCAGCTGATGCCATCATTGTTGAATCAGTCGGTCACTCAACCTGGGAATCCCTTAAGAATCTTGCTCCAATGTTGAACGAGGCAAATGCTCGCTCCGTGGTCGTTGTTAGTAGTTCATGGCATGTACAACGAGCCGCATTGTCATTGGACGAGTTGGGCTTTAGAGCCAGTAGCTCAGCGTCGGCGTCAGTCTCGCCAGAAGGTGTGTGGTCATTATTGGCAGAGAAAACGAAACTGATTCGTGAAATTGCTGGCGTCTCCCTCGGTCGAATCATCGGGTTTGGCATTTTGTTCGATATCACGGGCTAAGACCACGGTGGTGGTCGCCGTGTGTCACCGCTAAACTGATGCACGCACTGGGGAATGGTGTAATTGGCAACACAGCAGTTTCTGGAACTGTTATTCAGGGTTCGAGTCCTTGTTCCCCAACCAAATGGATATTGACATCAACTCCCTTGAGACGGTCTCGTACCGAGTTCATCAGCCAGGCGATCAGGGCATCGCTGTTATTTCGCTGAATCGGGACAGTAAGCGCAATGCGCAGAACAATCAGATGACCTATGAACTCAATGCGTGTTACGACGCTGCGGCTCGTGATTCCAATGTCAAGGTCATCGTTTTGCGTGCCGAGGGAAAACACTTCTCTGCAGGCCACGACCTGCGTGACCGTTCAAATCATCTTGATTTCCCACAAGTGTTTCCGCAATCAGGATTTACTGGTGAGGGCCAAGAAGGCATGATGGCCCATGAAGAAGAGGTGTACTTCAACATGTGCTGGCGTTGGCGCAATATTCCAAAGCCAGTTATCGCCGCTGCGCAAGGAATGACAATTGCTGGCGGACTCATGTTGCTGTGGGTTGCAGACATCATCATCGCTGCAGACGATGCAACGTTTTCTGATCCTGTTGTCGCCTTCGGCGTCAACGGCGTTGAGTATTTTGCTCATCCGTGGGAATTTGGTGCTCGTAAAGCAAAAGAGTTGCTGTTCACCGGTGACACGTTCACAGCCAAAGAAGCAATGGATGCCGGAATGATCAACAGAGTGGTGCCGGCAACAGACCTTGATGCAACCACAATGGCTATGGCCGCAAAGATTGCAATGAAACCTGGCTTCGCTTTGAAACTTGCTAAAGAATCTGTGAATCAGACACTTGAAGCACAAGGACAGTACAACGCGTTTCGCGCAGCGTTTTCTTTGCAGCATCTCGGACATGCCAACAATAAGTTGCGTTTCGGCATGGCAATTGATCCGTCTGGGCTCTAAGTCGCAACATGTCAATTGTGCCCACTCCTGAAGAGGTGCACGATGAATGCAACATTTGGTTGCACGACAACTGGAGTTCAGAACTGTCGTTACGTGAATGGCGTGAACGCCTCGTTGACTCTGGGTGGGCTGTGCCACATTGGCCAACGCAATGGATGGGTAAAGGTCTTCCCGCATGGAGCGAACGCACGGTATCGCTTGCGCTGAACGCAGTAGGTGCACCCGGCTTACCTACTGGTGTTGGTATGTCGTTAGCCGCTCCCACAATTCTTGAGCATGGTTCGTCAGTCATGAAGTCACAGTTTCTGCGGCCTACGCTTACTGGCGAGTATTCATGGTGTCAACTGTTTAGCGAGCCCGGCGCAGGTTCCGACCTTGCTGGACTTTCCACCAAAGCAATGCTTGATGGCGATGAATGGATCATCAACGGACAAAAGGTATGGAACACCAGCGCACATCATGCCGATTACGGCATCTTGCTTGCACGAACAGATTCATCAGTATCAAAACATCATGGCATCACGTATTTCGTCTTGCCAATGAAACAAGAAGGTGTGCTTGTTCGCCCACTTGCTCAAATGAACTATCACTCTTCATTCAATGAAGTATTTATGACAGATGCGCGCCTTCCAAAAGATTTTGTGGTGGGGGATGTGAATGCTGGTTGGACTGTTGCATTGGCGACTCTCGCGCACGAGCGACGCTTCGGCAATATCGTGTCGCGACCAAAGGTAAATACCGGTGGGCGAGCAGTGCAAGAATCTCTCATTGAATACACCGAATACATGGAGACCTATAAGTGGTATCCACAACGCGCCGGCCGAGTCGATTTGCTTGTTCCTCAGCTGACAGAACGCGAACTCAACGCCGACCCAATGTTGCGTCAAGAAGTTGCGCGTATCCTTACAATGCAAAAAGTAAGCGGATGGACTGCAGACCGCGCACGTGCTGCGCGCGAACTGGGCAAGCCGCCAGGCGCTGAAGGGTCAGTTGGCAAATTAGCCATGAGCGCCATTGCACGTCTTGCATCACTTGCGCACGGGCGCATTGCCGGTGCTGACGGAATGTTGATGGGTCCCGATTCACCAGCTGCTGGCATGGTTGCAGAAGTTCTTATATCTGTCCCCGGGCAATCAATCGCAGGCGGCACAGACGAGATTCAGCACAACATTTTGGGTGAACGCGTTCTCGGACTTCCCCGCGAACCTCAGTGAGATATTGTGAATAGGGGGAAATATTAAATGTTTGCAATTGATAACTTGCTGTTCTACATCACGTATGGTCTTGTTGCATTCGGCGCTTACTTGGTGGTGAAGAGTTTAGCCGAGGGAAAAAAAAGAAAATAGGAAGAAACTTTTGGTTCTCACCAGGTGTCCCTGTTGTTAATTGTTGAATGCCCCGTCAGGCATTGTGGTGCCCTTCAAGATTGTGCCTGACAGGTTTGCATCTGTCAGATCTGCACCTGTCAAATCAGCATGAGAAAGGTCGGCTCCAGCCAGATTTGCCCCGGGCTCAATGGAATAACCGTCAACCATCACCCTGTAGAGGGTTTGAAAGTGTGGATGTCTTATCGAGGGTTTGAGTCTGGGTCGTTGTTGTTGACGGACCATTCGAAGCGAAACCCCCTGAGGCTTCTCTGTAATGTTGCTGCCTTGCCGATACGGGTAAGCAATGTCTGATATCATAATGTGTGCATTGTCTGACATTTTTAAAGCGACGTTCCCTGAAGGGGGAACTTGTGATTTTGCTTGTCGTCACCATGCTGTTTGTTCTCTTTGCTCCACTCGGAAGCGGAAACACTAAAAAATTACTCGCAGCTCCTTTGACTTTGACATTTGAAGCGACACCCGCTGCTGCTGTGTCGCTCGATTCACTAGCCAGTCGATCTCAGTGTGGAGTGTTGACAAAACAAGGGGTAGGGCCCTTCACAATGTCGGGAACTGATTCCCGTTCTCTTCAGCGCTATTCCTACGTTACGGATGTCGCGTATGGGGATGTCCCCGCCCAACTCAACGAAAGCTATATTGCGGCCGCGCCGGGCGTTACCTATACCCGTGCGCTGAACCAAACCTTCGCACTAAGGTCGGGCGTTTTAAAGTTAATTTCTACTGGGTCAATCACCACCAACAACAACACTTGTCAGGGGAGACCCACACATGGAGCCACATTCGGTCC
>SHUR01000063.1 GCA_009694565.1 Ilumatobacteraceae bacterium
CCCATGGTGAGACCGCCTATTGCAGTTGCATCAGCCGGAATTATTTCTAACGCAGCGTTTGCAACCGCAAGCATGCCGTCTGGCCTGCACATTGTTTGCTTCGTATCAAGAAACCACGTGCTCTTGCGTCCCGACTTCAATGTGAAGTCTCCAATTTTCAACGAATGCTCAAATACATGGTCACGAAGCATGGCCAGCACCAGCGACAACGGTGGCAGACCATCGGGTGTGTGTGGAAATTCTGCAGACATCGTGTGGTCCTATTTCTCTAGTAGCGAATCAATTGCACGGCCCGCATGTCGTAACACGCGAGACAAATCAAACGCAGTATCAATTTGCTTCGCGCTTAGTGTCACTTTTGAATCAGCAGCTAATACTTCACGCAAGTGAGTTCCAGAGGAAATTGCTGTTGCCGCAGCTGATTGCACAATGCGGTATGCATCATCTCGAGTCATGCCTGATTCAACAAGCGCAAGTAACACTGACTGTGAGAACACAACACCATGTAGTGCATTCAAATTCTTCTGCATTGATTCTGTGTCGACTTCAAGGTTTGACAACAAGTGGGCCATACGTCGAGCCATGTACACAGCAAGAGAGGCCGAATCTGGTAGCACAATGCGCTCAGCCGACGAATGCGAAATATCGCGTTCGTGCCATAGCGGAACGTCTTGCAAACCGACCTGTGCATTTGCGCGTAACACGCGTGACAAGCCACTAATCGTTTCCGCGGAGATCGGATTGCGCTTGTGTGGCATTGCGCTTGAACCTTTTTGTCCAGGCGCAAACCCTTCACGTACTTCATTCACTTCTGTTCGCTGCAAGTGGCGCAGTTCCACCGCGATTGATTCAAGAGTTGTGCCAACAGATGCGCAGGCGTACAAAAACTCGGCATGACGATCGCGCGCTACAACTTGTGTTGCAGGAACTGGCGTGAGCGACAAATGTTGTGCAACTCGAGCTTCCACTTCTGGTTCAATATTCGAATAGGTACCAACAGCGCCGGACAACTTGCACACTGCGATTGCATCACGTGCACGCAAGATGCGCTCACGATCACGCTTCACTTGTGCACCCCACAGTGCAACCTTTGCACCGAAGGTAGTGGGTTCTGCATGAATGCCGTGTGTGCGGCCAATCATTGCGGTGTTGCGATGCGTCGTTGCCAATGTAGTGATTACATCAATCAGTTCATTTAATGAGTCATAAATCAATGTCGAGGCATCACGCAACGCCCAGCACAAACCAGTGTCAACAACATCGGTACTTGTGAGTCCGTAGTGAATCCATGATCCGGCGGGAGCGCCAATGCTTTCCTGCAACACATCAACAAATGCAGCCACATCGTGGTTTGTAATTGCTTCGCGAGCTTCCACGCGTGCTACAAAAGCGGCATCGATTACTGGGGCTTTGCGTCTGCACTCTTCTGCTACTGATTTCGGCACAACACCTGTAGCAGCTAACGCATCTGTCACAGCAAGCTCAATCTCGAGCCAGCGAGACATCTTTGCTTCTTCCGAAAACAATGCATCAGTGTCTAGGGTCGAGTACCGCTTGATCATTAACGCACCACCATGGCATCACGCGATGGGCCGGTGCCCACCATAGATACAGGAATCCCTGTTTCACGTTCAACAATCTTCACGATCTGTTGAGCACTGTGTGGCAAGTCAGCAAATTTGGTGATTCCATCTGTGCTTGATTTCCAACCGGGCAAGGTTTCGTATATCGGCACTGCGTGCGCCAACATGTCGGGACGGTCAGGGTAGTTACGCATCACGGTTCCCTTGATGTCATACCCGGTGCACACTTTCACTTCATCGAAGGTATCTAAAACATCAAGCTTTGTGAGGGCAATTTCAGTCAGAGAGTTGACGCGCGTTGCATGACGCAGCATCACGGTGTCAAGCCAGCCGGTGCGGCGGCGGCGCCCAGTGACTGTCCCGTACTCGTGGCCAATGTCAACAAGCGCTTCACCAAGCGCATCAGTAAGTTCCGAAGGGAACGGGCCCATTCCGACGCGCGTCGTGTATGCCTTTGTAATTCCGACAATTCGATCAATATGGCGTGGCCCAAGACCACTACCAACAGCTGCCCCACCGGCAATGGGGTTTGATGATGTGACGTAGGGGTACGTGCCGTGGTCAATATCAAGGAACGTTGCTTGGGCACCTTCCAGCAAAATGTTTTCGCCACGTTCACGAGCATCATGCAACAAGTTCACAGTATCTGAAACATATGGGGCGAGGCGCTGCGCGTACACCACAAAGGCGGTTACGACTTCTTCCACATCAAACGTGTCACCACCAACATCGCTTACTTCGCGCCGTGCGGCAATGGCTCGTTCACGTACGCGCTGTTCGAAACTCTTGATATCAAGAACTTCGCCAACGCGAATACCAGCACGCTTGACCTTGTCAACATATGCAGGTCCGATGCCCTTCAATGTTGTGCCAATCTTGCCGTCACCACGCGCTGCTTCAAGTGCCGCATCCATGGCCTGGTGCCACGGAAAAATCAGATGTGCAAGGCTAGAAACTTTTAACCGTGCTGTAGAGATGCCACGAGACTCAAGTGCGTCAATTTCCTTGAACAACGTGGGCATGTCGACAACGACACCATTGCCAATAACGGGGGTCACGGTGTCGTAGAAAACGCCACTTGGGGTGAGCTGTAATGCGTACTTTTGATCGCCAATAACGACAGTGTGGCCGGCATTGTGGCCGCCTTGGTAGCGAGCAACGATCTGATGAGAAGCGGCAAGGAGGTCAATAACTTTGGCTTTGCCCTCGTCACCCCACTGGGTACCTACAACAACGGTGACGCTCATACACGCTCCTCCTTCGGAACGTGTATTAACTCTACTTGGTGCAGGCGAAACTCATCCGCTCCCTTTCATTGCCCGCAGGTAGATTTCTCTATGTGACTGCAATCCTTCGCCGCCAAACATGGTTGACCATGACCGATGCCGACAAGGAAGCTCTCTGCCACCGCGGCCTCGACGACATCTTCGACGCCGGGCTACGCACGTCCATTGGTGCCCTTATTGAAGACGTCCGTGTACGTGGCGACCAGGCTGTGTGCGATGCCCTCCAGAAGTTTGACGGCATCTCGCTGACCCCGAGCCAATTACGGGTTTCGGCGCAAGAAATTGCAGATGCCCGTATTGACCCCGCCGTGGAGAACGCCATCATTGATGCCATTTCTCACTTACGCGCCTTCAATGAAGAGCTGCGTGAACGATCGAGCGACTGGCAGATGGAGCTAGAAAACGGTCTTATCGCTGGTGAAAAGATCACCCCCATTTCTAGCGTCGGTCTATTCGTGCCCAGCGGTAAAGCCAGTTATCCCTCAGTTGCTTGTCAGCTCGGTGTTCCTGCAGTTGTTGCTGGGGTTCAAAACATCGTGCTGGTCGTTCCCCCAATTCCTGGCGGCAACGGCGCAGTTGACCCCGCAGTGTTAGTGGTGTGTCGCCTGCTTGGCATCACCAACGTGTTTCGCATCAATGGTCCTGCTGGTATCGCTGCTCTCGGTTTCGGCACCGAAACAATTCCGCGCGTGCGCAAAGTTGTTGGCCCCGGCAGCCCCGCTGTCACCTTGGCGCAAGTGGAAATGCAACGCCATGGTCTTGCGACCATGATGTTGCTCGGCCCCACCGAAAGCCTCATTGTCGCTGACCACACTGCACATGTTGGCAAAGTTGCATCTGACCTCCTTATTGAGGCCGAACATGGAACTGACTCTTCTGTTGTATTTGTCTCTACTTCTGAAGAACTTATTGATGCTGTTGAAGCAGAGTTACAAATTCAACTCGCAGATCTTCCAGAAATTCGCGCTGAAGCATGTCGCGCATCACTTGGCCCTAACGGTGGTGCAGTTCTTGTATCCACGCTGAACGAAGCAGTTGAAGTAGTCAACATGTACGCACCTGAACATTGTCAAGTAGCAGTCGACGCCCAGTATGAAGAGCGTGTTGTTGATGCAATTGTCAATGCAGGCGAAATTCTCATTGGTCAACACACACCATTTAGCGCTGGCAATTTCATTATTGGTGCACCAGCGTCGTTGCCCACCAGTGGTTTTGCTCACGTGTCTTCCGGCATCACTGTTGAAGCATTCTTAAAGCGGACCGCAGTCGCTCGTGCAAATGAACCGGCGTTACGTCGTATGGCAGACAACATTATTGCCTTCGCCGATCACGAGGGTTTCTCCGCACACGGCAATGCAATTCGCCGCCGCTTCTCTCTTTAATTTGCTTGTGGGAAGGTACGAATAAAGGAGACCATGTCGGCGGCAAGCTCTACTCCGAGGTCTTCTTGAATGAAGTGACTCGCTCGGTATACCTTGTGTTCAATACCTGGTAACTGCGTGCCTGGGATACCTTCGCGATATTGCTTACCCATTTCCATATAAGTGAAAGGGCAACGGTCGCCCCAAATGGTCAAGACAGGTTTTGTAAACGTGTTGAATACTTCCCACGCGGCGTCGCCCTTTTCGCGTTCTTTGTCGTCGGCCGAAATCGGCACCAACATCGGAAAGCGCCGAGCACCGGCAGAGAACTCATGAGTGGGGAACGGGGCGTCATAGGCGGCGAGTGATTCAGGCGACAATTTCGACAAGCACCATCCCTGCACAATCTTCGACGGAATAAGTTCTTTCACTTCTTGGGCGTACATACGCCATGCAAGGAAATAGAACGCTGGTCCTGCTTCGACAAGTGCATGAACTTTGTCGGCATTGATGCTGTCATCATCATTTACGGTTGCTCGCCAATCCATATTCAGCATGTCCTTCATAATTTGAGGATCAAACGGTTGTTGCGCAGTGATAAACGGAACCGCCGGCCCTGAACGAGGCAAGCCAGTGTTTGAAAACACAACACGTGCGAATCGATCAGGAATTTCTGAAATCACTCGACCACCGACAAGGCCGCCCCAGTCTTGACCAAAGAACGTGAGATTTTTGAGATTCAATTTCTCTACAAACTCACGCACCCATGCAACGTGATTGCTATATGTATATGCGAGTTCATCAGTCGGTTTATCTGAACGACCAAAACCAATGAGGTCAGGAACTATGACGCGATATCCGGCAGCAACAAGTGGCGTCACCATCTTGTGATACAGGTAGCCCCACATTGGCTCACCGTGCAATAAGAACATTGTTTCTTTTGCATCACGAGGGCCTGCATCGACATATGCCATCTGCAGTCCTGCACCAACTGTCACCTCATGAACAGGCCAGTCATACCCAATCACGTTCTTGAAACAGGATTCTGGAGTACGTACTACCTCGCCAACAGTGGGGACAATACGACGTTCGGGCAAGCTCATTGCCGAAGTGTAGAAGCATCTGCCACACGGCAATTCACCACGGGATAACACAAACCATTCAGATGGTTTTAACGGCCAGTGACGACTAGTTCTCCATCGGCGACATCAACCGCAATAACGCCATCATCACTAACGCGGCCTTCCAAAATGATGATTGCTGCTTTATCTGCAATCTCTCGCTGAATAAGACGCTTCAAAGGTCGAGCACCAAACGACGCATCAAATCCGCGTGTGCCGAGCCACAAGCGAGCAGCAGCGGACACTTCCAAAATCAAGCGGCGATCAGCCATGCGCTGAACCAAATGCTCTAGCTGGATACCCACAATGTGGCTGAGGTCGTCCTCTGTCAAAGAACGGAACTGCACAATTTCATCAATTCGGTTCACAAATTCAGGACGAAAGTAATCAATTGGTTCACCTGGCAAATTGCTTGTCATGATCAATACAACATTGGTGAAGTCAACAGTGCGGCCTTGCCCATCTGTTAAACGACCATCGTCCAGTACTTGCAACAAAATATTGAACACATCAGGATGCGCTTTTTCCACTTCGTCTAACAGCACAACGCTGTACGGGCGGCGACGAACAAGTTCGGTGAGTTGACCACCTTCGTCGTACCCCACATATCCTGGGGGCGCACCAATGAGACGCGACACGGAATGCTTTTCCGTGTACTCACCCATATCAATCCGAACCATCGCCTTCTCGTCGTCGAACAAGTATTCAGCCAGCGCTCGCGCAAGTTCTGTTTTGCCAACACCAGTAGGGCCAAGAAACATAAACGAACCGATGGGTCTGTCTGGATCTGACAATCCAGCGCGGCTGCGACGAATAGCATTAGCTACTGCGGTCACTGCATCATCTTGGCCAATGACACGCTTATGAAGTTGATCTTCAAGATGAACAAGTTTTGCCATCTCGCCTTCCAGCAATTTGCTCACTGGTACTCCGGTCCATTTCGAAACAACTTCGGCAATGTCTTCAGCATCGACTTCTTCTTTCAACATTCGTTGTGTTGATTGCAGTTGATCAAGATGCTGTGTTGCGTCATTGATGCGACGCTCAAGTTCAGGAATACGCCCGTATTGAATCTCTGAAGCCTTTGTCAGGTCAGTTTCCCTCTCTACAGCGGAACGTAAAGTCTCGAGTTCTTCCTTCAATGTACGAATTGCAGAGATTGCAGAACGCTCTGCATCCCAGTGCTCCCTCATCACATTCGCTTGAATCTGCAACGACGTGAGTTCTTCCACCAGAGTGCTCAAGCGAT
Organism: Ilumatobacteraceae bacterium; assembly: GCA_009694565.1. Lineage (GTDB taxonomy): Bacteria > Actinomycetota > Acidimicrobiia > Acidimicrobiales > Ilumatobacteraceae > UBA2093. The sequence continues at coordinate 6,601 of SHUR01000063.1, forward strand.
CATGCGACGCAGAATCAGTTTCTTTCTCGAGAGCAACTCTTTCAATTTCTAACTGCAAAATACGGCGCTGCACAATGTCGATTTCTGTGGGTAGCGAATCAATCTCAATTCGCAGCTTGCTTGCTGCTTCATCCATTAGGTCAATTGCTTTGTCTGGCAGGAATCGATTAGTGAGATAACGATTTGATAACACGGCCGCGCTGACAAGAGCAGAGTCTTGAATTCGTACACCGTGATGAACTTCATAGCGTTCTTTCAGACCGCGCAAGATTGCAATGGTGTCCGCAACTGTTGGCTCACCTACATACACCTGTTGAAAACGACGCTCGAGAGCCGGGTCTTTTTCTACATATTTTCGGTATTCGTCAAGTGTGGTTGCGCCAATCATTCGCAGTTCTCCACGTGCAAGCATTGGCTTAATCATGTTGCCGGCATCCATTGCGCCTTCAGCACCGCCAGCACCAACCATTGTGTGCATCTCATCAACGAACGTAATGACTTGACCTTCGGCATCGATGATTTCTTTGAGGACTGCTTTGAAGCGTTCTTCAAATTCGCCGCGATATTTGGTGCCAGCCACCAGCGAACTGATGTCGAGTGAAATCAATCGCTTTCCTTTGAGTCCCTCAGGTACATCGCCGTCGGCAATTCGGCGGGCTAGCCCATCAACAATGGCGGTCTTACCCACACCTGGTTCACCAATTAGTACAGGGTTGTTCTTTGTACGACGTGACAGCACTTGAATCACTCGACGAATTTCTTCGTCGCGACCAATGACCGGGTCAATTTTCCCATCACGCGCTCGCGCTGTCAGATCAGTTCCGTATTTTGCTAATGCTGCAAACTGTGATTCGGGATCTGGTGATGTGACTCGGTGGGAACCGCGTACTTCTTTCAAGGCCTGCAACATTTCTTCACTACCAATGCCGATGCGTTGATTCATTGCGAGGACGAGATGCTCGACAGAGACGTACTCATCCTTTAGGTCTTTACGAATTGAGTCTGCGTTTGCAAGCACATTGGCAAGTTCCCGGTTCATGCGTGGTTCTGCCCCACCAATCGCGCGGGGAAGTTTGACCACCATTGCGTCAGCCTTTGATTGCACCATGCCTGGTGCGATGCCTAACTTTTGCAAAAACGCAGGAACAATAGTGTCAGTTTGTCCCGCCACTGCACTCAACAGGTGATCAACCGTGACTTCGGGATTGCCAAAAGTCCTTGCAGAATCACTCGCTGCTGCGATGGCCTCTTGAGTCCGAGTAGTCCATTTCTTTGGGTCGATAGCCATAATGGTGTTTCCTTATCGCTCGGGGTCAAAAATGCTGGGGCGCTCACCGAAGCGGGCCATTGCTTGTCGCAGTGGAACAAGGTTGCTGCGACTACGCGATTCAATTTCAGTAATCGCGTGCATCAAGCCTTGACGCAGTTGTTCCACCTCGCCACGAAGTCGCACTACTTCTGCTTCCAAAGTCATGACATGGCGAATGCCTTCCAGGTTCATACCTGTGGCTGCAAGTTCTGTGATGCGCAAGAGTCGCGCAATATCTGCATCGCTGTATCTACGGTTGCCACCAGTTGTTCGTGCGGGGGTTAACAAGCCACGGCGTTCGTAAATGCGCAATGTTTGAGGGTGCATACCGGCAAGCTCGGCTGCAACCGAGATGACATAAAGGGCGCGTCGATCATCGTTGGTCACGATGATGTTCCAGACTTGCGTGGTGATGCAAGAACTTCGCTGAGAGACTCGATTACAGAGCGCTCTTCATCAGAGAGTTTCGTTGGCACATTTACATCGACAGTGACAATGAGGTCACCAACTTGCTTCGGCAATTCGATGCCTTTACCTTTTACACGGTGACGCGAGCCACTTTGTGTTCCGGCTTTTAGTCGCAATGTCACCTCGCTTCCATCAAGTGTAGGAACAGCAATCGTTGCGCCCAATACTGCTTCAGTAAATGAAACGGGAATTCGCGTCAGCAAATTCAAGCCTTCTCGTGTAAACAACGGATGCGGTGCAACATTACATTCCACAAACAAATCGCCAGCAGGGCCACCATTGCGACCAGGACTTCCTCGACCTTTCAGACGAA
>SHUR01000064.1 GCA_009694565.1 Ilumatobacteraceae bacterium
ACGGAATTGCAAAGAAAGCTCATCTCATCCATGCACAGGTGAACGCCATTCAGTACGGCCAAAAATTTGCGTACCTCATTCCAACAAATCTCTACGGACCCGGTGACAAATTCCATGAATCGGTATCGCATGTCATTCCGGCTCTTATCAAGAAATGTATTGAGGCAAAAGAATCTGGAGCAGATCACATCGATGTGTGGGGCACTGGTTCTGCCAGCCGCGAATATCTGTACGTCGAAGACGCTGCGTCTGCCATTGTGCGAGCAGCAGAATCTCACGAAGGAACAGAACCCATCAACCTTGGATCGGATAGCGAAATCACCATTCGTGAAACAGCAGAAACAATTGCTTCGGTCGTTGGATATACAGGAACTCTTCAATGGGACGCCACAAAGCCTGATGGCCAACCACGTCGACGCATTGATGCCACACGCGCAGAACAATTGCTCGGCTGGAAAACTGCCGTGAATTTTCGAGATGGGCTCGCTGCGACAGTTGATTGGTATCTCGCCAACCGAGCCGCAGCGGAGGCTGCGCCTCGCTGATGTCGTTTCCCCCACCGATTCTCGAATATTGCACTAGACACCCCGATACGGCTACGGGCCGCCACTGCACTCGGTGTAGTAGGCCAGCTTGCAACCAATGCCTCACACAAGTAAATGTCGGCTCACACTGTGTTGACTGCATCAAGAGCTCGCGACCAGCAGCTCGCGAGCGCATTCGCTTCTGGAACGCAGCACAACCACTGTTAATAACGCGAGGCATTATTGCGGTGAATGTATTCCTGTTTCTGTGGGTCACTGTGGGCTCCACTGTTCTCACGAATGGTGGCGCAATCAATAGTCGTGAACTAGATATGGCGTTGTCGCAATATTTCATCGACAATGGTGAGTGGTACAGACTTATTTCTTCAGGCTTCCTGCACTACGGATTGATTCATGTCGGCATGAACATGTTCTTGTTGTGGCAACTTGGTCAGCTACTTGAACCAGCACTTAATCGCGGACGGTTTATGTTGCTGTACTTCGCAGCTATGTTCGGAGGTTCTGCTGGTGCGCTCGCACTCAGCCCCGACGCTCTAACCGGCGGCGCGTCAGGCGCAGTATTTGGACTCATGGCTGCAGCTGCTGTTGGTCTGCAACAGCGTGGTGTCAACCCAATGAAGACCGGCATTGGTGGAACACTTCTCTTGAACTTGCTCATCACATTTACAATTCCAGGAATCTCAATTGGTGGCCATGTTGGCGGAGCGCTCATGGGCGCCGCTGTCGGCTACGCCATGCTCGAGCCCCGATGGAACCGCACTGCTGCATGGATTTCGTGGGCTACACCCGTTGTCGGCATGGTCGCATCAGTGGTTTTCATTGCGTTCTTTTTGTAGAGACACACCCGCCACATAACGTGCGCTCCACATTCCCCTGTGATCTAACTCTCAACAGGAGAAACCATGCTCAATGCATCACTTGTCGATATTCCACGTCCTTTTATTGACTCCATCTCATCCCTCGTGGAATCACTCGGTGTTGCCTGTTTGGCTCTTGAACACCCGTTGCGTGCCAGCACATATGCACTCATTACTGATCAGCAACAACGAGGCCTCGGACTTATTCGCGACCGCTCCATCAATGAAAACACCGTTCACGACATCGTTGGTCAATGCTCACACATACCAAATGCTCACTCAATTGTCCTTGTGTCGGTACGCACGGTGTCTCCCATTCAAAATGGTGATGTCGAAATGCTTCTCCATTGTGCAATGGTGACCAACAACGCCGGACTCCAACTGCTCGATTGGGTCATCATTGGTCGTGGTGGGTTCTACTGTCCGCGATCCATAGCGGGCATGCCAGACCCGTGGTCAGCTGCGTCAGCATTTTTATAAGCACGACGTTGCGCAGCAGACATACGCAAGCCGGAACTCACTAAATGTGTCACCAGTTCCCTGCTGCTCACCACCTGTGCGCCAAGGTCAATTGCAATGGCACGAATGTGTGCTGGTAAGTCGTAATGATCACCATGAAAAGCACGCGTCGGAATTTCTAGCGTGACTGCAAAGAGATGTAGTTCTTCAAACGAATGGTTGCTCACCATGTGGCACCACTGGTGATCTTTAAACCACCATCTGCTCTCATCAACAAAGATGGCCATGCGTTATGAGCAGCAGCCCCCGCCACAACAGCCACCACCAGATGGTGCTGCTGGCATTGACTGCGCTGAACCGCCACCAACGGAAGCAAACACGCTCAACATGCGCACTGCATTGTCATGACCTTGCGGGCATGTGGCTGGCGTATTGGCCTCTGCCATAGGGCGACGTTCATCGAAGGTGGAATCACATGTGCGGCAACGAAACTCATACAAAGGCATCTGCTAAGTGTACGGCACCTCATTCACCTGATTGACTGTTGGACATGGCAACCCCACTCAAAACTCGTCCCGTCGAGTCGCGACCAGAGACAGAGATGGTCCCTGAGACTGGTGAACCAATTGTCGCTCACATTGTGAAGACCGAACCTGGTGAAAATGCTGCGGCGAAAGTGCTGGAAGCCCGCATCAATGGAACTCCTATCGAAGCATTGTGTGGGCATGTCTGGGTGCCGTCTCGTGACCCAAAACAAGTGCCTATGTGTCAGAAGTGCAAAGACATCTATGAGACATATCGCATGTTCAATGATGGTCTTGGCGAAACACCAAACGAGTGAGTGGTCGTCTTCCGCTCCGGCCCGCAGTGCGCGGTTTAGTCATTGATGCAGACAACAGTGTCTTGTTAGTGCGGTTGGTGTTCCCCGATGGCGCATGGTGGGTATTGCCGGGCGGCGGTATTGACACAGGCGAAGATCATGCCACTGCATTGCACCGCGAGTTAGCAGAGGAAGTCGGTCTTGTCGGAGCCACTATTGGCCTTCCCGTATGGGAACGCACTCATTATTTTCAACTGACTGATACAGACGGTGTGGAGTGGGGCGGCCAAACTGAAATGGTGTACATCGTTCGTACTGAACGGTTTGATCCGTCACCTCATTTTACTAAAGAACAACTACGCGCTGAGGGCCTACACGAACATAAGTGGTGGACTATCGACGACATTGCGTCATATGACGGCACCGATAGTTTTGCACCACCACAGATTGCTGAACATCTATTTCACATCGTGAACCATGGCGTACCTGTTGCACCGTTTGTGATTAATCAGAACACTTAGCGAAAATCGCGACTCGGAATAGTGGCCGGCGCAAACAGCGGCAGTAACTGTTCAGCCACGATGTTGATAACTCCTGTTGCTGATTCAACCCTGCCACGTACTAATAATGCTGACGCATCACGCGCAACGCTTCGGTACCTCGCCCAACACCCTTTTGAACACACCACGTTGATCAGACCTGTCTCGTCTTCCAAACTGATAAAAGTTGCCCCTCGTGCGCTTGCAGGTCGTTGGCGATGCGTCACAATGCCTGCCACCAACACTCGATCTTTGTGTGGCACTGCTGGCAATTGATCAGCGGTGAGCACTCCCTTGGCTGTGAGTTGTTCACGCAGAAAAATAGTGGGGTGACCATCAGGTGAAATTCCTGTGGCCCACAAATCTGCAATGGCTTCTTCCACTGGTTCCATGCCAGGCAACGTGGGTCGCGAATTGAGGCCCAAGATTCCCTGTAAGTGGGCAACATCACCATGGCCATGAGCACCTGCTTCCCACAGGGCATGCCTGCGGTCATCGCCGAAACTGCTGGTGAATGCTCCGGCCGTAGCGAGAGCCTCGACTTGTTTACGTGACAATGCCGGAACACGTGCGACCAACTCTTCAATTGATGTGTATGGCCGATGCGTTGCAATCTCGCGGGCAAGTTCAGACCCAATGCCACGCACAGAACCAACGCCAAGCCGCACTGCAAGACCAGTTTCTGAATCGCTACACACTTCAAGCGTTGCTTCATGACCCGATGCGTTGATATCTGGAGTGCGCACCACCACGCCATGACGTCGCGCATCACGCACCAATGTGTGTGGCGACCAAAAGCCCATCGGTTGCGCATTCAGTAGCGATGCACAGAACACAGCTGGTTCATGCAACTTGATATACGACGACGAATACACGAGATACGCAAAACTCACCGAGTGACTTTCGGGAAATCCATAGTTGGCAAACGCCGCCATCTTCACAAAGATCTCATCGGCAATTGCATCGGTAATGCCTCGTTCCGCCATGCCCTGATACAGCCGCACCTTCAACCGTTCCATACGAGCCTGCGATCTCTTTGAACCCATGGCTTGGCGTAATTGATCAGCTTCGCTTGCAGTAAAGCCAGCAACATCAATTGCCATCTGCATCAGCTGCTCTTGAAACAGCGGAATACCCAATGTCTTGCCAAGAGAATTTTCTAACAATGGATGCAGATACGTAACGGGTTCAAGACCATTACGCCTGCGGATATACGGATGCACCGACCCACCTTGAATAGGTCCGGGGCGAATGAGTGCAATTTCCACAACCAAGTCATAAAAGCGACGCGGCTTCAACCGTGGCAATGTTGACATTTGAGCGCGCGACTCCACTTGAAACACGCCCACCGTGTCTGCGCGACACAACATGGAATACACATCATCTTCCTGCGGAATGGTTGCAAGGTCAAGTTCATATCCACGATGTTCTGCAATAAGCGATACAGCATTTGAGAGTGCCGACAACATGCCAAGACCCAGCAGGTCGAACTTCACTAAACCTGCCGCAGCGCAATCATCTTTGTCCCACTGCAACACACTGCGGTTAGCCATTCGTCCCCACTCAACTGGGCACACTTCAATAATCGGTCTGTCACACATGACCATTCCGCCCGAGTGAATACCCAAGTGTCGTGGCATATGTTCCACTTCGGCAGCCATCTCTAACACCAAGTCGGGAATGTCGTGATCACGTTGTGTAGCAGTAATAGCAACTGTGCCCCACGCGTCAACCTGTTTGCTCCATGAGTCTTGCTGGTCAGGCCTATGCCCTAGTGCGCGGGCCATGTCGCGCACCGCAGAACGTGAGCGGTATGTAATGACATTGGCGACTTGTGCTGCATGGTGACGTCCATGGCGGGCATACACATACTGAATTACTTCTTCTCGCCTGCCGCTCTCAATGTCGATATCAATATCGGGCGGACCATCACGCTCTGGTGACAAGAACCGTTCAAACAACAAACCAAGCGACACCGCATCGGCTTTTGTAATACCCAGAGAGAAACACACAGCACTGTTTGCAGCACTCCCCCGCCCCTGACACAAAATGCCCTGCTCGGTACAGAACCGCACAATATCCCACACCACTAAGAAATAGCCAGCAAAACCAAGCGTTTCAATGATTTCTAATTCATGGTCAATAGTGCGCCACGCACGCGCGCGCAAGGACAGATCTTCGCTTGATTCATCTGGTTTCTCACCGTATCGATGTTGTGCGCCACGTGCCACAAGGTGGCGCAAGTACGACATTTCCGTATGGTTATCAGGACATGGAAACGGTGGTAACTGTGGTGCCACCAATGACAGGTCAAAAGCAATCTCCTGTGCAAGCGTTGCTGTGCGTTCCACAACTCCTGGGTACCGCGCAAAACGCCTCTGTTGTTCAACCCCGGAACGCAAGTACGCCGTCGCTGCAGCAGGCAAAAGATGATCAATACTGTCAAGGCCACACCTGTTACGCACCGCCGCTAATGCTGTTGCTAAACGATGTTGCGCCGGCACCGCATACATCACGTTATTGCTGGCAACACACTCAAGATCAAGCATTGCTGCCAACTGCACTAACTGGTCGTTACGTACTGCATCAATAGGGTCACCGTGATCCCACAGTTCTACCAACACGTTGCGTTGCCCAAAGTGCTCAATCAATGAACGCAATGATCGTTCTGCTTCTGCTGGACCATGCTGCACCAATGCCTGCACTACTGCGCTAGTGCGCCCCCCTGTGAGTGCCAAGCAATGATCACGCACTGTTTGCCCCACCGTGGGAAATGAAAACACGGGAGCACCTTTACTGCCGGCAAGTTGTCCTTCACTAATGGCTCGCGCCATACGCGCATACCCTGATGGCCCGCGCGCCAACAACACAATGTCGCCAGCAGCACAATCAAGTTCCACTCCAAAGATGGTTGGCAAGTTCACTGCACGTGCTGCTTCTGCAAAACGCACGACACCGTACAAACCATTGCGATCAGTGATGGCAAGCGCAGACAACCCGAGCGCCGCTGCCACCTCTGCTAACTCTTCAGGATGCGCCGCACCTTCTAGGAACGAAAAATTTGATGTGCAATGCAATTCTGCATACGGCACCGTGGGCTGTTGTCGTGACAACACCGGTTCAAACGGTTGACGCGTTGCACTAAATGCTGGGCCATCGCCGCCGGCATTCCAGCCCACCGAAGACGGCGCTCGACCATCAGACAGACGTGCTTCTAATTCGTGCCACGGCATCGCCGGATTGTTGAACCCCACCCCGTAATTCTATACGAACATATGTTCGTATAGACAAGAGCGCTACAAGCCCAGTACGGCTTTCGTGGCGCGTAATCCACCCAGCAGACCCACATCGGCAATGGCCTCTGCCTCGTCCCATGCAAACCAACGAACCAACTGGCTCTCCCCTTCTGTCGGCGCTGGCGCAACATCAGGAGCTCGCACCACATAACGCAGATCAAGATGCGTGTGGCCCTTCGGACCCGCATGTACATCAACGTGTACAAATACTCCGCCGTCACTTTCGTGTCGCACAGGCAAACCAGTTTCTTCTTCAGCTTCACGCAATGCACCTTGTGCCGCAGTTTCACCCACTTCGATATGACCACCTGGCTGCAACCACATGTTGAGTCGCTTATGCATATGTAACGCCACTTTGTCGCCGGCATCAGTGACCACAATTGCTGAAGCCGTGATATGCACAAGATCTGCATTTTCGTTAAACGGGTCCGTCAGAACCGGCGCCATTTCCAAGAACTTCTCTATAGATTCGCGTTCACGTTCATCAATTGGTGTGCGTGCGCCAACCAATTCACACCAGTGTTGAGCATCGCGATGTATTGGCACATGATTATTGTGACACACCCCTTTCCTATTCTTCTTTTCATGTAACTCAGTCGCTTCTCTGCCTTTCCCAACCCCTCGGGGTTCTTACAACAGGAGCACCATGACCGATAACAACTTCCCCACACCTGAAGAGTTCTTACGACTCTTATCAAGTCTTGAACATCTGTCACTTTTTGTCGTCACACTTCAACACCCCGAATATGACTACGACAGAGAGCACCACCTCTGGAGCATCAACATTGTTGAAGCGTGCAGCTCAGCATCTAGTGATTTAGCAACAGACGGATGGAGTGTCATTCGAGTGGAAGCAGACCTTGATGCTCCAACATCCCTCGATCTCATAGAAGATTCCTTTGAAAATGAATTCCTAGCAATCACTCATGATCTTGAAGACCTGGCGTCAATTGACCCCGATAATCCTGATTGGCGTTAGTCGTAGCGGGCAAGCAGAGTCCATTGTTGGTTTTCCAAACCAACAAGAAACACCCCAACACCACGGCGCGGATGACGCACCAACACCTGCATCCGTACCTGGCGACGTTTGCGGCGTGGGTCCCACCAGCGCTCTTCAAGAGGCCATGGGCCAGCAACACGCACCACGTCATACTTTTGACTGCCAACTTCTACATATGACGGCACCGTGTTCAGTTCATGCCGGCCAGTAACCCCAACATCGCTACCTCTGGCATCAACAACCCGAATAAATGGTGGCTCAACTGCAACAGAAGCTGGTGATGGTGAAGGAATAGAACCTGACCACTGACGTGCAACGCCATCACCCGTGTGCACGCGTTGCTCACTTGCATCAGGGTTTGTGATGTCGACAAGAGACAACGGAACGCGTGAATACACCGTTGCCATGTCGCGACCGCCTTCCCAACGCGGCACCGTGACCTGCACACTGGTGTTCACTGCCATTGCCATGCTGGCTGCTCGCGCTGCACGTTCGGTATTTTCTTGACTACCGCCCCATAACAAAGGTTGAGACACCAACACTTCACGACTTTCTAACGGCATGAACTCAACCCGCACAACCCCGCTGGTAGGCGCATCAGGGTCAGCAGCTGAATCAGTGAGCCACCCTTCCAGTTGATACAAAAGTCGTTGCGCTGTGACTGCAGCACTAAACCCACGAGGTTCACCCCAGATACGGCTAGTGCTTTCTGCATGATCGGTGTCACAAGTAATCAATAAACGCACGCATTGTTGACCATGCCCAGCAATGGCATTCACCATGCCATCAATGGTGTCGCGAGCAGCAGACACCACATGTGCTGCATTGGCCAACGGTGATTCGAATTCAAGACTGCACGCAAAGTCTGACGGTGGTGCACCGGGCGCAAGATGTTGCACTTCATCACCTGATATCAAGAGATACACCCGCTTGCCTTCAGTGCCAAAACGATCAATGAGTGCAGCTTCACCCACAGTCAACAACGCGCCGCATGTGCCGAGACCTAACCGTTGAAATAAGTCAACGGTGTCAACAGTAATGCCACCCACACGAGACAATGACGCCACCGGCAACGCTGCAATGAAATCTG
>SHUR01000065.1 GCA_009694565.1 Ilumatobacteraceae bacterium
GCTGTTAGCACCGATCAGGTCGGAATACGAACAGACAAAGACAACAATATTTTGTTCGTCTTCTCGCTGAATCTAAAGAATGATATTGATCCATCTTCAAAGACAAAAAATCTCAAGCCCGGATGGATACAGGACGTAGCGATTACAAAATACACCGCAGGTGGAGAATTGCTATGGGCACAAAAAGTCAAGATTCCAAAGACTGTTACAAAGACCACGCGATATGGCGAGGGCTACGACATTTCTTTCATACCTAACGGAGACATAATCGTTCTGGGCGGCGGCAAATTAGGGAAAAATACGGATCAAGATTTGAGTCTATTTCTTGCGAAATTTACAACAGACGGAGAGCAAACACAATTTATGTGGCTTGGGGAGTACCTCAACTTTATTCACAACATGGGGCATCACATCGTTACCGATACAAATGGTCGGACATACGTGACGTCCGCTGGAGAAAAACTGCCTCCGTTCCTGATCAGCCGAGATATGTAACTTCCTGCGCACGAGTATTGCGACCCTGACTAAAGAGTCATCTAGGCTGAAAACACCATGTTCAAGCGTTTAGTACCTATTGCCCTGTTGATATTGACTGCGTGTGGTGGATCATCCTCATCATCTAATACGCCTGACCTAAGTGTTGTAGCAACTCCAACGACGATTCCCGCGCCAACAACTACCGTCGTAGAAATTTTCAATCCAGCCTCGGGCGAGAAAGCAATTGAGTGCAACAACAAGGCAGTGGGCGCAAGTTACGGCGAGAAAGTCAAGCTCGAGTTCTGCACCACCACGTGGGCCATGGGTGACACAGACCAAGACACATGGAATTGCCCCAAGGAAGGGTGTGCGCAGACTCGTCTGTATCGCCTTGTGAGCGACAAATGGATATCCCCTGTAATTTGCAGACGCGACAAACCACTTACGCGATTTGCACTGAGTTGTTACGTGCCAAATGCAGGGCCGGCAACACTGGCCGAAATTCCGCCGAAAGATGTCGCCTGCATTATTTGGCAAACCAACAAGTCACTGACATTTGTAGAAGAAACCGGATGCACACCAAGTAAAGGTGACATCAATGTTTCACTCTCTGCTGAGTGCACTGGCTACTTCGCTGCCGTGTCTTTGCCTCTCGAAAAGTGCGATACAGGTGGTGCAGTGACCGTAATGCAAAAACAATTACGTGCAGCGGGATACACCGTCAGTGTTGATGGTTATTTTGGGCCAGCAATGGCAAAAGCCGTGTACGCATTTCAGGGTAAGAAAGGTCTTCAACAGTTGGGGATTATTGATTCCGCTACGTGGAGCGCCCTCTCAGCCAAGCCCTTCCCTGGTTAGCACCATGTCGCCAGCTGTTGAACTTGCGCATCAAAACGCCGTTAATCGCGGTCAAGATTTCTATACCGACCCAGAGAATGGGTTGATGGTCATGACTGCATTGTATTTATCAAAACGGGGCAGTTGTTGTGCGAATATTTGCCGTCATTGTCCATTTGGTCACGATGGCAAAGACCATAGTGACACAATATAGAGATGTCCTCCCCCGCCGTGAAGCGTGAAATATCGGGCATCGGCGCCACAGTTTTTGTCACCGTTGCATCTGTATTCATGGTGTACGCCCGTAATCAGGACTTCTTTTATCGTGACGATGTTGAACATCAGCACATGGGTGTCTTCACAGCTTTACATCACAATGGCTACGGAATCAATGCCCTCGGTAGTTTCAACAAGTCGTGGTTCTTGTCATTAGTAACAGGCGAAATTCAATTTGGTGTCTTCAACCCTGTCAGTCGCGTACGTGACTGGATTGCAGCGTCGGGTGACAACTTGGCTCGCAGTGCAATGTTGATTGCGCTGATGTACTTAGTGATTGCTTCACTTGGTGCCTACGTTGCAGCGCGTGCACTTGCTATCTCGCCATCCATGTCTGTTGCTGCATCGTTGTTTTGCGCGTTCAACGTCCACCTTCTGTATTGGGATGCAAGCAGCTGGACGCCTGCTTTAATTGGCTTTTCTTGGTTTACATGGTTCGTTGCTGCAGTGTGGTGGACACGACGGTCCATTCGGTTCGCTCCATTTATTCCTATTGCGGGGTATTTGTTGGTCAGCGCCGGTTGGCCTCACGCCATGATTGCTGGCGGCGTGGTCGCACTGATTGTTGGTCTCGAGCAACTGTTCACACGTACATGGCGCAGTCGTGAAGCGTTGATCTACACCGCAGCATGTGCGACCACTGCGTTGGTGTCATCACCAGTGTGGGTATCTGCGCAAGTGTTTGCCGATTGGGCGGCTCGTGCCCCTCACGGTTTGTTTAACGACGGATTTCTCACGCATCAACTTGATTCGTTGATTCTGTCATTCTCCCCTTTCGTGCAGCCATATGTTGACGGATTCGCAGGCCAGGGGTTCATGTTTGAACCCATTACATACATCACGTGGATATTGCCACTCGCTGTGTACTGGGTTGTTACCTCTCATACAGTGCGCCGCATTGTGCGAGTTGATGCAGTAGCTGCAGGAATTGTCAGTGTCGGAATGCTCGGACCAAGCATTCTTGGCCCTACTCGTTGGCCATTTCGCTTCCAACCATTTGCAGCCTTTCTTGTCGTCATGGTTGTGATGCGTGCATTGCAAGCTGCACCAACGACCGGAAAGACACGCACGCAATTTGAACACTCATGGCGCTGGATTGCACCCGTCGTATGGCTTGCGCTTACTGCATTGCGACCTCGATTGATTCCGATGTTGCTCACAGCATTGTTGTTCATTGCAATACCAATTGCGCATCACATATTCATTACCTATGGTCAGCGATTATTTGCGCCACTGTTGGTGGTATCAATTGTTGCAACAACCGGATGGTTGATGTTTGCCAGCCCGTCACCTGCAATGCCAGGTGACCGCAATGCTCCAGCATCTCGTGCGGCAATTGCACAGCAGTACTCAGTGCTGTCTGGACATCGCGTATTTGTACTGCAGTCAGACTTAGCTGGCGCAATGACAATTGAACGCAAGCGTGGTCGCTTTCGCTTAATTCCGAATGCACCTGGTGCAGTAACTGCAACAGAGATGGCCGATGGCAACATTATTCAGGCTGCAAACATTGACGCAGAATTTGTCACTGGTTATTCCGCGATGCCACATGAGGGACTAGAAAACCTGCTGCAAACACGGGTGTTTGGGTGGTCAAGTGAAGGCACCGCACCAGCATTGTTCACTGTTGAACCAACCACTGGTCAGACATGGATTGAACTAATGGGTGTCACCGCAATCATGGTGCAACGTGGACAGCAACAACAATGGTTCGAGGCTGCTGGGCCCACCGGCTGGACCGTGTCGTACGAACAACCTGCATGGGTGTTGTACACCAATGCTTCAGCAAATAAGCCGACCACTGTTTCGTATCACGATGCCGGAGTTGTAGTGACTGAAACGTCAGATCGCGCATCAATCACATCATCTACTGGTGGAAAGGTGTTGCTATCTCGTCCCATCACGCCAGGAATGAACATCACTGTTGGTGGAAAAACTGTTGCATTCACGGGATTAGCCGAAGCAATGCCAATGATTGCTGTTCCCTCCGGAGTCACTGGTGACATCGTGGTGAGTTTCAGTTTGCCTCACGGAACATTTATTTTGATCACAGTTATTGCAGGTCTGCTGACACTGATTGCATTATGTGTGCTGGCATTACGCCAACGCACTCCACTGACTTAAGTCAACGCTAGTCGTTCAAATTGTTCCGAGGGTGCATTCACCTGATGCAATGCAACACGCAATAATTCTTCAGCATCTTTCGCGATGCTGTCGTCAATGCGGTTCACAGTTTCATTTGGGTCTTCGCCACGGTGAAACATCATTGTTTCGTATTGCTTTGAGTAGCCCCAGAACGGCAACATGTCGCCTTCTCGGAACGGCTGACGAATAACAGGAATCGTGCTACCTGGCATGTAATCAAGAACAGCACGCGAATCAGGCATTGGCATTTTGAAATCAGGCATCGAACTAATGGGCATTGTGCTCCACCTGTTTGACCACATTGTTTGCGGCATGTTGATGCCCTGAGGCCCACGTGTGTAGCGCCACTCGTTGGTGACCAGTTGTACTTCACGTCCCCACACGCCGGTGAGTAACCAATCACGCACGTGCGGAGAAGTGCCATTCAGTAGTGGAACAAGAGACGAGCCATGTGCCGTGTGCTTGATGGGTGCATCAAAAATTTCCGCAAGTGTTGCGTGAATATCTGTTGAGGTAGTGAGTGCATCATTCGTAGTGGGAGCAACTCCGGGCCACGCAATCAGCATCGGTATATGCCCGAGAGGCTTGTACACAGGAATGCCAGGCTTGCCCCATACATCGCGGTTGTAAACATCTTTGTCACCTAAGTAATGCCCATGGTCTGTGCACAAGACAACCACAGTGTCTTCCCATGCATTTGTTGCATCAAGAGAATCGAGTACCTTGCCCAACCAATGGTCAATCATTGACAATTTGCCACCGTATTGCGCACGCACTTGTACTGCGTCACGTTCAGTCAGAACACCCTCTTTAATTGCATCAATTGCATACGGCGGCCACACCAGATGGTCACCTTCCCATGTGTCGTCATACCTATCGGCCCATCGAGCAGGAGTATCAAATGGTTCATGTGGGTCGAATTCATCAACAAACAAAAAGAAGCGCTCGCCTTGTGCGCGATGTACTGGTGCATCTTCTAGCAACCAACGAGCAGTTGCTTGCATGGTGCGCGGACCTGGGAAATCTTCTTCGCCCTTAAAAAAGCCACGTGAGTTGTCGTAATGGGTGTGTCCACGACCAAACGACGGCGCACCGAGCCATGAATCATCGGGACGTGTTTTCCATGCGTCGCTTTCGTGGCCGCGTTCATAACTCCACGCAGTGAAATCAGTGTGATAATTCTCGCCACCAACTTCAAAAAGATGTGGGTGGTCTGTGATGAGTTGAGTAACAACACCAACGCGACGCAATGAAGCAGTGATCGGTTCTTCCCACAACTCAATAGATCCCCACGGCTTCCACAGGAAGTCCCACGCGCCCACCAAAATGTCATGTCGTGCCGGAATGCATGGCAACGAACCAGTGTGATGATTTGTAAAGCGAACTGAACGTGCTGCTAACCGGTCAAGATTGGGTGTATCAAAGTTGCCGCCGCCATAGGCGCCGAGTTCGTGGCGATTCAAACTGTCGAGCAGTAAGACAACAACGTTCTTTGGTGAAGCGATCACGAAGCAACTCCGGCAAACACTGTGTTCAGCCATTCCATTGTGGTGGAAAACATCACATCGTGACTCTTTGCTAACAAGTGATCATCGCCTTTCATAACGTGCAGGTCTCCCGTACCAGCGATAGCTCGCACAACTTCACTTGCCTCGAGGGGTAAGATTGAGTCACTGTCACCATGAAACATCAGCAGCGGAGTCGAGTGAAGCCCACCAGCAATTTCACAACCTGCTGATTGTGTTGCAAAGGTGACAACACCACACACCATTTCTGATAGGCCCACTGCCACGCGAATGGCAACTGCACCACCAAAACTGTGCCCCATGATGACCACCGCATCAGCACCACTGCCCACGAGCAATTGCACTGCGGCGGCAGTATCAACACAACATGAATCCATGTCATTCGGTTTGCGATAGCTAAGACGAATTGCAGGAACACCTACTGCTACTAGTGCTTCACCCAATGCATGAAACAAACTGTCGCCAGGTCCTAGTGTTCCTCCCATGGCGCCCCCCACCATGACGACACCAACCTTCTGAGCGTCGCCATCTGGTTCATGCCACAAAAGTGACAAAAGACCACGCCGCGTATACATCTCAACCTGACGCAGGTTTTGCCCAAGAATGGCTTGCTGGCTTGCCATAATTCCAAGTGTGTCAAGAGGAGTCTCAGGTTTGTTTTGACCCATTTGATTGTCTGCCATGTGGGTACCCTAGTAAGTAGATGACGAATTCAAAGACACAAGCAGATGCCACTAATGATCTCGATCTTGAGATTGCTGGGCGTATAGGAAGAGCGTGGCGTGAAATTCGCCGTGGGGCTACTGCAAGCCAAGTGCGCGACGCCATCTTTGGCATCGGCGGCAGTGCAATTGAGCCAGGCCAAATGGATGCGCTCGAACTTCTTGTTGCAGTCGATTCGTGTCGCATGGGTGACTTGGCTGAATATCTTCGCATCGACCCCAGCACTGCAACACGTGCAGTACAACGCCTCATAAAAGACAACCTGGCTGAGCGTGTACAACACGCAGGTGATGGTCGAGTCGTGGCAATTTCTGTAACTGAACGCGGTCGTCGAATTCATGGTGAAGTCAATGATCGTCGTCGCGCCATCTTGTTTGCAGTGATGAATGATTTTGAACCAGACGAACGGGTCGCATTAGCTGATTTAATGGAGCGATTTACTCTGTCTGTTGATGCAGCAATCAAGGCAAAAAAGCACCGCCACCATTAGTAATGCATCGCACAAAAAATGAGCGCAAAGGAACAGTTCACTACTGATGCCATGCAATATGCGTCGCAATTGTTTTCTACTGCATTGCGAATGACACGGAATCGTTTAGATGCTGAAGATTTAGTGCAAGAGACATACATCAAAGGGTGGCGTTCATTTCACACATTCCAAGAAGGAACGAACTTGCGTGCGTGGCTGTTTCGCATTATGACGAATACGTATATCAATAAGTACAACGCGCAGAAGCGCAAAGGAACTGAAGTCGAGCTCGATGATGTCGAGGAACTTTTTTTGTACAAACGGTTGGGTTCAATTGATCAATCACAGCTCAGTAGTTCGGCCGAAGACCAGATGCTCGACCTTTTTACAGATGATGAAGTCAAGAACGCCCTCGAGTCCCTGCCAGAAGATTTTCGTATTCCGGTCCTTTTGTCAGATGTCGATGGCTTTTCCTATAAAGAAATCTCTGAAATGCTGGAAATCCCGATTGGCACCGTGATGTCTCGCCTGCACCGGGGAAGAAAAGCGATGCAAAAGATGTTGTACGAGTACGCACGCGAGAGAGGGCTCATTGTTGAGCCCGTGACAGTTGAAAGAACAGGCGAATAACCGCCAAAGTGAGCAGAGCCATCGAGATGCCAAATTGCCAAGAAACACTGAAAGAACTGGAATTATTTCTTGATTCCGAGTTACCTAACGTCCGCATTGAAGAAATCATGGCCCACCTCACGGGATGCACCGATTGCCAAGGAGCTTTTGAATTCCATGCCGAATTGCGCACCATTGTGCGGGTGAAGGCCAAACGCGATCATCTCCCTGAAGGCTTCTCAGACCGTCTCCTGGCCTGCTTTGAGCCGCAATCCGAATGAGATTGACCTCTGAGTAAGTAGGTCGCAGTGGCCTGCTACTGGCTACGCTAGGAATATGTTCGCAGCGTATGTATGGCATTGGTGGATCGGTGTATTCCTTCTTCTCGGAAGTCTCGGGGCAGTCGTCGCTGTGTTTGTTGGCTATGCAGCCAAGGTCAGCGCAAGCCGCTACCCGAACCGTCGTCAACGCCAAGCCCTCAAGCAGAAGTAACCACTTTTCTTGATCGACGAACTACTTCGTCGCTGCACTTTTCCTCCTGCTGGTACAGCCGTTTCATGCGCTGTTTCGGGCGGACCCGATTCCATGGCACTCATGTTGTTAGCCCACGCACACGGGCTCGTTGTCACTGCTATTCATGTTGACCATGGTCTACGCGCTGAATCAGCTAGCGATATCGAAGTAATCGACCCCGTTGCCGAATCGCTCGGTATTTCAGTCATTGTGCATTCGGTGCAGGTGGAACACGGGCCAAATGTAGAAGCTCGTGCCCGTGCAGCACGGTACGGCGTAATGCCACCCGATGTGATGACTGGTCACACCGCAGATGATCAAGCAGAAACCGTGCTCATTAACTTGTTGCGCGGTGCCGGAGCACAAGGGCTTGGTGCTATGAGACCTGGGCCATCACGTCCCCTCTTGGCACTACGCCGCAGTGACACCCACGCAGTCTGTACTGCTGCTGGAATCGCAACCATTACTGATTCCACCAATACTGATCCGAAATTCCAGCGCAATCGCGTTCGCAACGAACTTTTGCCGCTGATGATAGAGATTTCACTGCGCGACCCAGTGCCTCTTCTCGTTCGTAGTGCCGATGTCTTGCGCGATGACAATGACTTGCTTGAAGAACTATCCCTCAACATCGACCCCACCGATGCCGTGGCATTGGCAGCTGCCCCCGCCCCCCTTGCCCGTCGCGCTCTTCGCCGATGGCTGTCAGACCCCTACCCGCCTGACCTGGCCACCCTCGAGCGCATCATGGCCGTGGCCCGTGGCGAGAGCTTGGCCTGCGATATCGGGGGAAATCGTGAAATTCGTCGTAGTAAACAGAGGCTGATACTGCAGATGCTGGGGTAACTTGATGTGCGACGTTTTTGCGCCGCTTGACCGAGCCAACATTTTCAAGGAGACCTGAATGCCCCCGAAACTTCGCGGAAAATGGGCCCTTGGAATTACCCCTCGTAATTTCAC
>SHUR01000066.1 GCA_009694565.1 Ilumatobacteraceae bacterium
AAGAACACTGACTGCAGACATTTGTGATGCACCTGTGAAAACAAGAAGCGACATCGCGCATGATTGCGCTACAGATGCACCTGCAGAAACTGACAAAACTCCGAATGACGCACCGAAAATAACGAACGCAATGCCGATCATTAGTGAGGCAGAAATAAAGCGACGTGCATCAGGTGCGCGGAAATGATGCATCAGTTATTTGCCGGTAAAAGTGGCTTTACCTGGTCCGTGTTCGAGGAAACTAGCCACACCAACTTGACTATCAGTTGAGTGAAATACCTCTTCAAACAACTGCAATTCCAAAGCAAGGCCAGATGCCAAATCGGTCTCCATACCTTGATCAACTGCCTGCTTAATCAAGCGAGTTGCCACTGTTGCACCAGATGCAATTGTGGCTGCCAGTTCAAGTGCACGAGCCATTAACGCATCTGGTTCCACCACTTCATTAGCAAGACCAATAGCAAGAGCTTCTTCGGCTTTTACTTGACGACCAGTCGCCATGATTTCTTTGGCCCGACTAGCGCCCACCAACCGTGGAAGACGTTGCGTTCCACCACCACCAGGGATAATGCCCAGAAGAATCTCCGGCTGTCCAAACACTGCCTTAGTTGACGCAATGCGATAGTCGCACGCCATTGACAATTCACATCCGCCGCCCAGTGCATAACCACTAACGGCAGCAATAGTGAACGATGGAATAGCTGCAACTGCATTTAACGCGGCATGAAATGCTGCACCGATTGTTTTTGCTTCAGACGGGCCGTCGAACTCTGAAATATCAGCACCAGCTGCGAACAAGCGGTCGCCACCAGTAACGACAACTGCACCTGCAGGATTACTAGTGAGTTCTCGTGCTACATCATGAAGCCGTGCGAGAAGGGCAGTAGACAGTGCATTGACCTTGGGTGAGTTCAATGTAACTAGTGCGACTCCGTCACTACGGCGATCAATTAGTACTAATGATTCATTGGACATTTCAGGCTCCTACTCCGCGCAACATTTCATCAGCCGCAGACCACGGATCAAGAAGATGATTCAGCACCTGATCCTGCAGACCATCCCAATGGTCACCGCTAAGAATTTCACGAGCTTTCAATTCAAGGCGACGTGCAACAATTTCACGCAGTTCGGCACGCAAACGGAATTCACGACGTGACTTCAATACACCTGAAGATTCAATTGTGGCGCGATGTTCTAATACCGCATCCCACATTTCCGTAACACCCTCGCCAGTGTTGCCAATAGTGGCAATGATCGGTGGGTGCCATGCTTCGTGCGCAATATCAGACAGTTCCAACATTTGTTCGATGTCGCGACGTGTTTCTTCCACGCCTTTGCGATCTGCTTTGTTAATAACAAACACGTCTGCAATTTCCATAAGACCGGCTTTGTTTGCTTGCACCGAATCGCCCCAGCCTGGGTTCAACACAACAACAGTGGTGTCTGCCTTGCCGGCAATTTCAACTTCTACTTGCCCAACACCAACGGTCTCAACCAAAATCCACTGGCGGCCAACAGCATCAAGCATGCGAATCGCTTCAGGCGTAGACAATGACAAGCCACCAAGGTGTCCACGGGTTGCCATGGAACGAATAAATACACCGGGGTCTGTTGCATGATCTTGCATACGCACACGGTCACCCAAGATTGCGCCCCCAGTAAATGGTGACGAAGGGTCGATTGCAAGAACAGCAATCTCAAGATCTTGTTTGCGCAGGTGCGTGATAAGCGAACTTGTGAGTGTGCTCTTTCCGGCACCAGGAGCTCCGGTGATACCCACTGTGTAGCCAGTGCCGCTCCGCTTGTAGGCAAGCCTTCCAACTTCACGTGCAACTGCATCACCACGTTCAAGCAATGACAAGACGCGAGCTAGTGCTGCGCGGTCGCCATCACATGCGGCGGTAAAAAGTTGTTCGGGGCTAAGAGTGCGACGGCTCACTTAGACGACCTGCACGACCTCGGTGACTCCGTCGATGCGGTCTTTCATAATGCGTTCGATGCCGGCCTTGAGAGTTTGGTCAGACGCAGGACACGTGGTGCATGCCCCGACCAGTTCAACAGAAATGACACCAGTCTCTTCGTTGACATCATGCAACACGATGTCTCCGCCGTCGGCCTGAAGAGCTGGCCTAATAACCACGATGGTTTCTTCTACCTGTTGGCGCATTGACATGGTTACAGCCTACGCTGACATGATGTTCGCTCATCAAGGTGGGTGGGACGAGATGCTGTATGCCCTCGTGCCCATTGCCCTCATTTTTGGTCTTTTACGGCTCGCAAATTCGCGCGCCAAGAAACTGGCCCCGCCTGAGGCTACGACTCAGGTCGAACCCGACTAATTGAGGCACCCAAAGCACTGAGACGACCCACAATGTCGTCATATCCCCGATCGATGTGAAAAACATCGCCGATTTCAGTGATTCCAGACGCGGCGAGACCTGCAACAACAAGTGCTGCTCCGGCACGAATATCAGGCGCAACCACGGTGGCGCCAGTGAGATGTTCTACTCCACGCACAACTGCATGATGACCATCGATCTCTATGTTGGCTCCCAGTGCACGTAATTCGTCAACGTAACGGAATCGGCCTGGATACAAATTCTCGGTAACTATTCCGACTCCGTTTGCCATAGACAACATAGCTACCACTAGTGGTTTGTAATCGGTAGCAACACCCGGATACGGCAAAGTGGAGACATCTACTGAGGTCAATGTGTCAGGCGCTGTTGCAGTAATTCCTTCGTCATCGATATCAAAAATCATGCCCATGTCTGTAAAGCGCGTCAGCATCATTCCCATATGTTGAGCATTTGCCCGAGCCACACGAATAGTTCCTCCACACATACCAACTGCAGCAATGTAAGTCGCTGATTGCACACGATCGGTTACTACCTCATGAGTCACCGCCTGCAACGAAGAAGAGGAAACACCTGTAATAGTCAATGTTGCCGTGCCAATTCCTTCAATGCGACAGCCCATTTTGCGCAACATATTGCACAGGTCAGCAATTTCTGGTTCACGGGCCGCATTGCGAATAGTTGTGACACCATCTGCAACCACCGCAGCCATCAACACATTTTCTGTTGCGCCAACACTTGGGAAATCAAATACCACTTCGGCACCAACAAGGCGAGCGCATCGTCCGACGATCCCCTCAGAAGAGGTTTCAAATTCTGCACCCATTGCCTCAAGACCACGTAAGTGCATGTCGATTGGTCGACCACCGAAGTCATCGCCACCAGGAAGGGCAATGTCAACCTGTCCGAAACGACCGAGGAGTGGGCCAACAAGATTCACAGATGAACGGATGCGATCGGCTAGTTCAAACGGAGCAAAGGGAGTAATGGCCCCAGAGTTGTAAATAGCCAGATGTTGACCGGTCTCACCTGCGGGCGCTGGAGACATAGTTATCTCAAGCCCAATTGCACGAAGCAAGTCAGACATGATGACGACATCTTCAATGACCGGAACATTGGTCAGCGTGTATCTGCCATCTGCAAGCAATGCAGCCGCCATCAGTTTTAAAACTGAGTTTTTGGCGCCCGGTACAACAACTTCGCCAGCCAATGGCCCGCTCTGAGCAACAACGATGACATCACCCTCGCGCTGATTCGAACCAATTGACATGACTATCAGTATGCTCCCGCGGTGGCCTTGAACGGAAAACTTCGGCTGAGACGCCTACCCAGATGGGCTAAGCCGAGCGAAGAATTATCCCCTCGCCAACGCCAAATTCTGGTTTTGGTGGGCCTCGCATCAATGTCGGCAGCATTCATCAACACCCTGTTCACCCAAACAGTTGCCTTTGCTGCTGATGAATTTGATGTTTCACAATCGGGCCAAGGAATCGGCGCGTCGGTGGTGCGACTTGGCATCGTGATTTGTTTGCCTCTTGTTGCATTGGCAGACAGGTATGGACGTCGCCCAGTGATGATTGCAATGGCGTGGGCAGCGCCGTTGGTGTCAGCACTCGGAGCCATCGCCCCTTCATATATTTTTCTTGTCGGCACACAAGCAATTGGACGACCCCTTGGTCTCACACTTGACATCTTGATTGCTGTCGTTGCCCTAGAAGAAATGCCCCGCAATACGCGCGCCTACGCAACAGGGCTTCTGGCTGTTGTTAGCGGAATTGGTGGAGGCATTGCTGTCGGTTCGCTTCCATTGGCAGATCGAGGCCCCACATCGTGGAGACTTATATACCTTGTTGCACTTATTTGGATACTGGTAGCCGTAGCACTCACCAAGTGGTTGCCCGAGTCAGAACGATTTACCAAACATCAAAAACAATCTGAGATATTTCGTCTAAAACTGTCCTCTGCATTTCGCGGACATCTTGGTCGTATTTGTTCAGTTGTTTTTCTCACAAATATGTACATCGCCACCGCGTCAATTTTTCAGAATAGATACTTGAAAGATGATCGTGGATATTCCGCAGCTCTTGTTGCACTGTTTACCGTTGCAACGTCATCACCTGCATCACTAGGACTCATTATTGGTGGGCACATCGCAGACGAAAAAGGCCGGCGCATCATCGGGGCCACTTTGGTTCCTGTGGGAGCGTTTCTCTTGGCTCTCTCCTTCTGCACATCTGGCACAACCATGTGGCTATTTGCAATTGCAGGGGGTCTTGCCTTCGGAATTTCATACCCGGCACTCGCTGTATACCGCGGAGAGTTATTCCCCACTGGTTCTCGCGGGATGGCGGGCGGAATCATTATGACCTCTGCTTTATTTGGCGGAATTGTCGGCTTGGTCGGCGCCGGACTTGTCTTAGATTCAGGTTTGTCCTATGGGACAGTAATGCTGTGCCTTGTTGCAGGCCCTGTGATTGCTTCACTCATTGTGTGGTTTCGTTACCCAGAAACAGCCCACCGCGATCTCGATGAGATTTCACAGAATCTTTAGAGTTCGCCCACCCATAATGCAATGCGTTGCGCTACGTCAACATCATCCTTTGCCAATTCATGGCGGCCATTAGCAACCCAACTCCAAGTGACCGCACCAGGCACGACAGAAAAAGCGGTACCCAGTTCCTCAGGTGTTCCGAAATTATCTTTTGTTCCACTGACGCACAGTGTGGGAACAGTGACACGTGGCAAATGTTCAATACGCATGGTCTCTGGCTTCTTCGGCGGATGCAACGGGTACGACACCAGTACGAGTCCTGCAACGTCGAGCGGATCTGCATCATCTGCAACAGCCATAGAGCACATGCGACCACCCATCGACCGTCCACCAATCACAATCTTCGAAGTGGGTGCGCCAAGTGATTGAGCAAAGGCACGTACATACGCCTTCACGCTGGTAATAAGGACAGGTGCTTTGTCCGGAAATGGTTTTCCGGCAAGACGATAGGGAAAATCATGCCTAGTAACAGGCAACGGTGACAGCGCAACCTCAATTGCTACAAGTGATGAGTGCGTAGACGAGGAACCTGCGCCGGGAAACAATACAACTCCGACAACGGAGCTCACAACGCCTCAAGCAACACGCGACGAGCCTCAGTGATGTCAATTATCAATTTACTTGCCTCGGTTTCGCTGCCGCCATGGTCAGGATGCACTCGACGCACGCTGTCGCGGTACCGCGCCATGATGTCTCGTTTTCCTGGTTTCACTGTGCCACCTGGAAAACCAAGAATTTCCAATGCCCACGCACGAGGATCTGCCAATGCCGAGACAGACGACACCTTTGAGCCGGCCAAGAACTCAATAAAAGAAGCACCAATAGGCCCTCGCCATTTCATCGCCCGCAACATGACCGGAACCAACCGTTGGCGAAGGCCAATATCAAGACGTTCAAGTGCATAGATGGCGCCTAGTGCCTGCTGCAGAGCAGTTCCATTGTTCTGAAATTCAAACTCGATGGAATCATTCACGCTGGTCATGCGGTGAGTGCTGCACGACAACCCATGACGATCCACCTGAAAACGATGTCGTAGTCGCGGTTGCACAACGCGCGAGTCGCGTTCAATCTCTAGCAGCAAACGCTGAAGATCAGGGATGAAATCTTCATCTACATCGGCTGCATGAACAGCGAGCACAGCGCCAAGCAAAATGCCACCAAATCCAGGCGTTGGCTCAACCGGCAACAACAATCGACCAAGGGCTAGCCGACGCGTGGGAGTAATAGGTCGCGAGTGAAAGATCTCAAACTCAGCGAGCAGCATGCAGTAAACGCTATCTGGCGTTCTTCATGAGGGCGTGCAAGAACTCTTCGGTTACTGCAAATTCGCGAGCAATATTTACGGGGTTTCGAAAACCATGACCCTCCCCGACGAACACTTCCAAGCGAATCGTTCCACCCACAGCCGTAATGGCATCTCGCAGCCATTCAGAATGAATAAGGGGAACAGAATGATCCTGATCACCATGAAATACAAGTACCGGTGTACCTCTTAGGGCTGCAGCATTATTGTGCGGCGAACGCTCTGATGCGTGATTTTCAGCGCCAATAAGCGTTGGCATGTAATGACCTTCAAACGGGTCATCACTATGCAGCATGGCAACAAGATCAACCACTGGGTACTTCACCACCACGCCAGCACATAACGATGCATCACTGACAGCTGTATTCAGTGCGGTCAACCCACCAGCGCTACCACCCATTACAATTGTCGTTGCCGAAGAGTATCCGTGCACGCTCCGTAGATGGCGCAACACATTTGCCGTATCAATGGCGTCGTATTCTCCCCAGTGACCATTCAGGCTCATCATGAAGTCACGACCATGACCTGAAGAGCCGCGGTGGTCAACAACTGCGATTGCAAACCCACGCGATAACCAATACGTGAATTGACTTCGAAACGTCACCTGCCATTGATCATTTGGCCCGCCGTGTACCCAGCAAATCAATCCACCGTGTGGTCGATGCGCACGATACAAGCGATATGGCACTTCAACATCTCCTGGTGCTTGTTCAACTGTTGGCTCTACAAGTTCAACCTCAATATCTGGTTCAAACCATCGAGCATCAGCTGGTCGCACTAACACTGTGCGCCGAGGTTCAAGCAAATTACTGAGTTGATACACCACTACTTGTTGCGGAGTACGCGCACCGGTTCGTAGTGCTGCAAGTGTATTTCCTTCCCATGACACACACCCATGAACACCCTGCCCAATGCGGTGGCGTGAGCCTGTCACTCTGTCGAACACCCATAACGATGAATACCCGTCTTCGTTGCGTGTGTATGCAACGCGCGTTCCGTCAGTATTGAAGCACCATGTGCGTTGACCTGGCCCCCATGTCGGTGCGCCATGCTCGCAATGGTCGATGATGGAAATGTTCGGATCAACAATGTGGTCGCCCAGAATGTGCACATTTGCTACACCCGTGGAGTCATCAATGAATCCGAAAGATTCCTTGTTTCTAGAAAAACGCGGTTGCTGTGCAGCGACGCCACTCGTGGAACTTTCAAGCAACACAGCACTCTGCGTCCACGCCATGTCGGGTCTGTTCCACACAATGCAACTTCCGTCAACTCCAGCAATGGCATCAAGGGCAAAATCAGAATCGCTATGCGCCACAAACGGCACACCATCAGCGATCTCACATCCCCACAACTCTTTCCAGTCGGCGATTGCAAATACGGTTCGATTCATGTAATCAATCGCCGGCGTCGACCATGACCGAGATACATCAAATGCCAATGATCGCTCACTCGCGACAACATCATTTCGAAGATTGATTTCAACAATGCCGCGTGCGTCAGTTGCCACAAACACAACATCCCCATCATCTGCCCATGTGTGCACCCCACCAGACAGTCCACGACCGCGCGAAGGGGCATCAGAGAAAAGATCAACCAGAGAGCTGCCATCGATTGCCCACATCCGCAGAACCGCAGAGGCGCCGTCTGAGACAACTCCTGACACCCATTGCCCCCCAGGGCGCACCAGGACATCAGTGATCTCGATACCAGGAAGGCACATATGAATCGGCAGAACGGACACGAACGCAGGTTAGTCAGGGCACTAGGTTTGTAGGTGATGACTTCAGAACGCCCCGACCGCAACCTCGCCCTCGAACTCGTGCGCACCACCGAATCTGCTGCCATGGCGGCAAGTCGTTGGGTTGGCCGAGGAGACAAAATGGGGGCCGATGGTGCCGCAGTGGATGCCATGCGCCTGGTGCTTGGCACAGTGCCCATGAGCGGAGTTGTTGTCATTGGTGAAGGCGAAAAAGACGAAGCCCCCATGCTGTTCAATGGTGAACTCGTGGGTGACGGCTCAAAGCCAGACACGGACGTTGCAGTTGACCCAATTGACGGAACGTCACTGACCGCGTCGGGCAAAGGCAATGCAATCTCAGTGATTGCTGTGTCTGACCGCGGGACCATGTTTGATCC
>SHUR01000067.1 GCA_009694565.1 Ilumatobacteraceae bacterium
AAAGACACAGGTACCCGGCTCACCACGGTGAGGCTTCGCTCCGGTGCATCGGTGACCTGATGAAATGAATCGATTGCGGATACTTCGAGAGGTAGTTCCACGCCACCGAGTCCGGCTACTTCAGTGGCAAGCACCAATAAGTCGGGAGGGTGAACGAGTGGCGGAAATGTCCACGTGAACACAAGCGGGAAAGTAAAGCCATCTGGGGGGTCATCGTCGGGGTCATTCATCGCCAGAACGGCATCTTCGAAACTAAGAAGAGTGCGAGGGTCGATTTCCAAACTGACATGAAGGTCAATAGGCCCATTACATGCCTCTTCTGGGTGAAGGTCTACTTCCCAGAGTTGACGCAAAGAGTAGGTCTCTACAAAGTGGCGCTCGTCGTGCACATGAAACCCATGATCGACGGCATGGCTCTTTAAATCGGTGACAAATCCGGCAATGTCGATAACAGCCACAGTATGGACACTACCGTTCAGATGTGCCCCATTTCGACTACAACTCTGAGGACCGCGATCTCTTGGGGTTTCTCCATGACGTAGCGGATGCCGCAGCAGATACTTTGGACGAAATCGCCGATTGGTCGATGTCGGGCGAGCGCGAGGGTCAGTATTCAGCTGACGTCGTGATTGACGATGTCATTGTTGATTTATTTCAAGCATCTGGTTTTGAAGTTCTGTCTGAAGAGAGTGGCATTGCCGACATTGTGTGGCCAATTACTGATGACAGATTGCTCGTCATAGTTGACCCACTAGATGGTTCAACAAACGCAAGTAAAGGTTTGCCATGGTATGCAACTTCTTTGTGCATAGTTGACCGCCACGGGTTGCGTGCCGCGTTAGTTGCAGAGCAATCAGGAAGTGAAACTCGATACGGCGCATCGCGTGGCGGGGGAGCAAACCGCGACGGAGTTCCAGTGCGGGTGAATCCCATTGCAAATGTCTCGCTAGCAGTTGTCGGTACAAACGGTGCACCGCCACATCCCCATGGGTGGTGGCAGTTTCGTACCCTTGGTGCAGCGGCTCTTGATATTTCTCTGGTGGCAACGGGCGGCCTTGATGGCTATGTCGATTTTCATGATCACGGGGTGTGGGATTACTTGGCGGCAGTACTGATTTGTCAGGAAGCTGGTGCCATAGTGGGCGAAGTAGATGGCAGGGACTTGCTCACGATTGACCCCCTTGAGCGACGCAGCCCTGTGGTGGCATCGTCGCAAGCACTTTTTGACTCTCTCATTGATACCGCTCGCGCTAATCGCCATTAGGACTATTGCGCGCTGGTCGCCTTGCGCACCTAATGTGAAGGCATGAATCACATCTCACATTGGATCAACGGCGCAGTTGTTGCTGGTACCTCTGGTCGAAGCGGCGCAGTCTTCAACCCAGCCACAGGAGTACAAACGTCAATTGTTGATTTCGCATCTGTGAACGAAATTGATTCTGCAGTGGCCGCTGCCCACGCAGCTTTGCCTGCGTGGCGTGCAACGAACTTGTCGCGTCGTGCAGAGATTATGTTCAACATCCGCAACTTGGTACAAAGCAATCGAAATGAGATTGCAGCCATGTTGAGCGCAGAACACGGCAAGGTCAACACCGATGCATTGGGTGAAATTGCTCGTGGTCTCGAGAACATCGAATTTGCGTGTGGCATTCCACACCTCCTGAAAGGCAGCTACAGCGAACAAGCTGCTACTGGAGTTGATGTGTACAGCATTCGTCAGCCGCTCGGTGTCGTTGCGGGTATAACACCATTCAACTTTCCGGCAATGGTTCCTATGTGGATGTTTGCAAGTGCTATTGCGTGTGGCAATACCTTCATCTTGAAGCCAAGCGAAAAAGATCCATCAGTTGCTCTCTATCTCGCCGACTTGCTGAAGCAGGCAGGCGTTCCGGATGGAGTATTCAACGTTGTCAATGGCGACAAGGTGGCTGTTGATCGACTACTTGAACACCCCGATGTCGCTGCTGTGTCGTTTGTTGGCTCGACGCCGATTGCAAAGTACATATATGAGACCGGCACAAAGAACGGCAAGCGTGTGCAGGCTTTGGGTGGGGCAAAGAACCACATGTTGGTGCTCCCAGATGCAGACCTCGATATGGCTGCTGATGCTGCTGTGAGCGCCGCGTATGGTTCGGCCGGCGAGCGTTGCATGGCTATCTCGGTACTTCTTGCCGTCGACTCAGTGGCAGATGCTCTCATTCAAAAGGTGCAAGACCGAATTCCCGCTATCACGGTTGGACCAGCAAGTGACTCTGCAAATGAAATGGGTCCACTAATTACTGCAGAACATCGTGACAAAGTGGCTGGCTATTTGGCCTGCGCTGCAGCTGAAGGCGCAACTGTTGTTGTAGACGGTCGCACCAACGCGCCAGCAGATGGTTTCTTTATTCGCCCCAGCATCATTGACGGAGTCAAGCCAGGTATGCGTTGCTATGACGAAGAAATTTTTGGCCCTGTGCTGAACGTTGTGCGTGTGAAGTCGTATGCCGAGGGCGTGGCGCTAATTAATGCGAACCAGTACGGTAACGGTGTTGCCTTATTCACGCGTGATGGCGGAGTGGCACGCGAGTTCCAATTCGATGTCAGTGTGGGAATGGTCGGCATCAACGTGCCAATTCCTGTTCCTGTGTCGTACTACTCGTTTGGCGGTTGGAAAAACAGTTTGTTCGGAGACCACCACATGTACGGCCCTGAAGGCATTAACTTCTTCACTCGAAGCAAGGTGGTCACGTCACGGTGGCCAGACCCGCGTACATCAAGTGTTGATCTTGGGTTCCCGCAGAACCGCTAGTACTTATTTGCCGGTGTAGTACGTATCGGCGATGTCAAGAACTTCGTCGATGATTGCAAGGCCCTCTGCGATTTCAGCGTCACTCGTGGTGAGTGGCGGAGTCACGTGCATGCGGTTGAAGTGAGTGAATGGCCACAAGCCTTTTGCTTTCGCGGCAGCGAGGACTTCACCCATCGGCTTTGCATCTGCGCCCGTTGCGTTGAATGGCACAAGAGGCTCGCGTGTATCGCGATCGCGCACTAATTCAATAGCCCAGAAGCATCCGAGCCCACGCACGTCGCCAACGCTTGGGTGTTTAGCTTGGATCGCTGCCAATCCAGGGGCAATGACATCAGTGCCAAGGCGGCGGGACTTCTCGATGATCTTTTCTTCTTTATAGATATTGATGGAAGCAATGGCAGATGCACACGCAAGGGGGTGACCTGAATAGGTAAGACCACCAGGAAACTGGCGTTCGCGGAATGAATCGGCAATACGGTCAGAAATGATGACGCCACCAAGCGGCACATAGCCCGAATTAACGCCCTTTGCGAAACAAATAAGGTCAGGTGTGACATTCCAATGGTCAATTGCGAACCATTCTCCGCACCGACCAAAGCCGGCCATTACCTCATCCATAATCATGACGATGCCGTGTTGATCACATATATCGCGTACGCCTTGTAAGTAGCCCGCAGGCGGTACCAAGATGCCGTTTGTGCCCACAACGGATTCCAAGATGATGGCTGCGATGTAGTTGCCGCCTTCCACCATGATGGTGTCGCGCAAATGTTGCAACGCGCGTTCACATTCTTCTGCTTCGTTCTGTGCGTGAAACGCCGAGCGATATGTGTAGGGCCCCCAAAATTTAATGATGCCGGGCATTGCAGGTTCTGCTGGCCAACGGCGCGGGTCACCAGTCAGTTGAATAGCACCACCTGTTGCACCGTGGTAGCTGCGATATGTGGTGAGTACTTTGTTGCGGCCCGTGTGTAGCCGCGCCATACGCATCGCATTCTCTGTTGCCTCTGCGCCACCGTTCGTGAAGAAGACCATGTTCAAATCACCTGGTGCAAGCTCTGCAATCAAACGCGCTGCTTCACTGCGTTCTTCGTTTGCATGAAACGGCGCAACTGTGCACATCTTGTCAACCTGTGCCTTGATGGCTTCGAGCATCTTTGGGTGCTGATGTCCAATGTTCACATTTATCAACTGGCTAGAGAAGTCGAGATAACGCTTTCCGTCTTCGTCCCAGAAGCACGACCCTTCGGTGCGCGCTACGACAAGAGGGGTGATAAGGGACTGTGCTGACCATGAATGAAAAACATGTTTACGGTCATTAGTAAATGCTTGAGAAGCCATGATTCAACTCTAACTGAGCGCGCACTGTGAGCCCTATAGGTGCAGGGAATCGTCAAGGTGACGGTGAAGCAGAAAATGGGGCAAGTACGGTGGGCATATGCATTCGTCGAAGCGCGCACTGGCTGTAGTGGCAATCTTCGTGGCGAGTGGTGTCGTCACGTCGTCAGCAAATGCCATCAGTGTCGCGGCCCCATGGAAGCAGGCACCGATTAAAGTTGCCCACGGTGGGACGGTGTGGTCTACATCAACGACCGGCGCGGCTTTGTCCTTCACCGTGAAGGGTAAGTCGTTTGCCATGTGGTTCACCGCTGGTCCAAAGAACGGCAAGGCTGCTGTGTATGTCAATGGGAAACGTTCTCGTATTATTGATCAGTATTCACCGAAGACTATTCGTCGCGCAGTAGTGATGACGCGAGCGAAGGCCAAGAACACTGTGATGGTGGTAGCACTGTCGACAAAGAATAAGAATTCAAAGGGTACCAAAGTGACTATTGATGCCTTTTCGCCCAATGCCATACGCTGCGCCAAAGGTTGTGTCAAGACGCCCGTTCCAAACTCGGTTCCCGGAACGATTGAAATTTCTGGAACTGATCAAGTGTGGTATCCAACTGCTGTTCCTGCCTCAACGTCGCCCGAGTGGGTAGTCGCTATCGGAAGCTATGTGCGCGGACAGGATGTGTCACCGATCGAAACAGCGGTGCCAGTTATTCGTGCTGCGGCGTGTGACCAAGCAAAGAAGGTTCCTCGTGGGGTTGTCATATTGTCTTTTGGTTCGCAAAATGCCACAGGGACAACTGGTTTCGGCAAGACAATTACGAAAGAACAAATAGTCGCCACGACATCTGCGTGGGCAACTGGCCTTGCAGAGTGCGGTACGGGGCCGTGGGAAGTGTCGATTGGTACCAGTAACTCGGGTGGAGTAACTCGCTTCAACGGTTTCATGGGTGGAATTGCGTGGGCAAAGATTGTCGCAGCAGCACAAGCTGAATCAGATCCTCGAACAGTGGTGTCTGGTTCCGTTGACTCTGAACCGGGTTGGGGGCCACCTGGCCAGGCGCGCGCATGGGTCGACGGGTATGTGCGAACAACGAATGCACGCCTGTGGAATTTTGGTTCCGCCGATGGTTGCCCGCAATCAATCAGTGCTGATCTGACATGTAACAACGGATGGACAATTGACGATGTGCTGTGGGTGTCTGCTCACGCTGGCCCCAACATTTATGCGATGCCTCAAATTCATACGAAGAGCGGCGCTCTCTCTAGGCAATGGGCTGTTCTTGCTGCTCGTGCCTTGGAAATGAAAATGCCTCTTCGTTTAGCGGCGCTCACCGTGCAGACGGCTGCGTGTACACAGGTAAAGGGCGGTTGTCCAACAACTGGAATTTCAGCGTGGGATGCATGGGCGCAGTTGCGTCGAGCCCTAGACGCCATTCCTGTGACAGCTGGCATGTCACTCGGAGCACCGATGGATATTCGTTGGGGTTGGGCAAACGGATTCGTGATCCCGCCTCCGACCACCACCACGACGTCCACGACAACTACAACGACGGTTCCTCCTACCATCACCACGACGGTTCCTCCAACCACCACCACGACGGTTCCTCCAACCACCACGACGTCCACGACAACTACAACGACGACCACGACCACGACCACGACCACGACCACGACCACGACCACGACCACAATCGCTAGGGGTTGATGCTCTCCCACTGTTCTCACTGAATTTTTCATGAATTAGGCTGGCACCATGAGTCGTTTGGAAACCATCGAGAATTCTGCCAACACGCCGTGGCACTTGCGTGATAACTGGGAGCCACTGCATGTAGAGATCAAAAGCACAGATCTTCGTGTGGAAGGAACCATCCCACCGGAACTTGATGGTCTTTACGTGCGTACTGGTCCAAACCCTGCAACCGGATTCTCACCGCATTGGTTTTTTGGTGACGGCATGTTGCACGGAGTGCGCATCAGGGATGGCAGAGCAGAGTGGTACCGCAATCAGTTTGTTCACTCGCCCAGTGCAGCATCGGCTCGAAATCTTCCATACGACCGCGTACCCGAACTTGCGCGTGGCACAGGTAATACACACGTGATACCCCACAACGGTTCGTTGCTTGCGCTTGAAGAAGGTCATTGGCCATTCAAGATTGATGGAAATTTACAAACGCTTGGTTACGAAAATTACGACGGCGCATTGACATGTTCAATGACTGCACACCCGAAGATTTGTCCAGTGACCGGAGACTTGCTCGCGTTCAGTTATTTCTCATTTGAGCCGCCATACGTGCACTACATCAGAATTGGTGCCGATGGAAAGCTAAAGCAACTTGACCCCGTTGATGTTCCGAACATGGTGATGATGCACGACTTCAGCGTCACCCAAAAGAATGTCATCTTTATGGATTTGCCCTTGCAGTTTGACCTGGGTGAGATTGCGTCAGGAATTCCGTTCAAATTCAACCGCGAAGCTGGTGCGCGTCTCGGTGTGATGCCGCGTGATGGTCGGGGAAGTGACACCCGATGGTTCGAAATTGATCCGTGCTACGTGTTTCACTCTGTCAATGCGTATGACGATGGCGACAACATCGTTATGCATGTATCGCGACAAAATGAAGCATTCGGTTCAAGCTCTGATGACTACGCCGAAGTAGGTCGACTCTATAAATGGACCATTGACCCCGTGTCTGGGAAAGTCACCGAAGAAATGGTCGATGATCGCCCAGGGGACTTTGGTCGTGTGAATGATGCGTATGTCGGTTCAAAGGCGCAGTTTGCGTATCTCATGTCATTGGGCGGAGAAGGCAACTCAGAAGAGCCCGTATACGGATCATCATTGTGGAAGTACGACTTGTCAACGGGTCAGTGCTGGGAACATCACCTCGGTGCAACGACACGCGGGGGAGAACCAGTCTTTGCAGCCTCTTCCAAAATCACCGCAGAAGATGACGGCTATGTAATGGCAATTGTGCACGACACTGCAACCGAAAAATCACGCCTGATCATCATCGACGCCCAGAATTTCACGGGTCCACCTCTTGCAACGATTCACTTGCCGCAACGCGTTCCCTATGGCGCTCACGGCAGTTGGGTGCCCTCAGGCGTCATAGCGATGTAGGGGCTGGCCGAGGGCGCCGATATGATGATTTCTCCGAAACATTCGGGCGTTTAGCTCAGTTGGCTAGAGCATCTCCCTTACAAGGAGAGGGTCGGGGGTTCGAGTCCCTCAACGCCCACTAGAAGTCACGCAAACCTTTGCTTTACAAAGGTTTGGTGACACGTTGCTTTGGCGAACCGAGTTCGCGCCATGTGAGTTGAGCCTCTCCTTTCAATAAGGACAACACATGGACACTTCGCTACTGAGAGAGTTCCGCCTCGACTGGCAACTATCTGGAAAAGCTCCTCGAACCGCTTGCGACTACATCGCCGCGGTCGAAAAGCTTCTCGAGCAACACACTGATCCGTCTTTGGCTGATGTGAAGCAATGGATTGCATCCACATCATCCATAACGACACGTCGCAAGCGGGGACAAGCCGTTCGTGCTGTAGGTAAGTGGGCAGACGAACAGCGCTATGAAGTTTTTGTGTGGTGGCGACAAGTTCCTCTCGTTAAGGAAACAACTAAGCCACAAACAACGGTGACAGAAATCGACTATCGCAAAGCTCTTTCGGTAGCAAATACAATCAGGGATGTTTCTCTAATAGAGGTACTTTGGTCGACAGGATTGCGTCGAAGCGAAATAGAACGTTTAGAAATCGCTGATGTAAATCTGGCAGACAGTTTCCTTGTGGTACGCACGTCAAAGACAGGTAAACCACGAGTTGTTCCGCTGTCGCCACAAGCGCGACACGCTCTAAGGCGACTCATAAAAGGGCAAGAGGCGGGGAGTGTGTTTCGTATGTCATCGAATGCCATAAGACTGTGCCTACAGCGACTAGAGGCTCCTTCAGCTCACGCATGGCGCAGAGGTTGGGCTGTGAGGGCTTTGCGTTCAGGGGTCTCCGAAGCATCGGTGAAAGCTGTTGCAGGATGGTCGACTGGCGCGATGGTTAGTCGCTACACAAGAGCGCTGTCTGGAGAATTGGCTCTCGAGGAATTCTCCCGCTCGTGGGGCTAGGTGAATCTGTTGGACTAGATTTCATCAAACTCGCTAGAGCTTGCTTAAAGCATACATACCGTGCAAGAGGAGACCGAAAAAGTAAGC
>SHUR01000068.1 GCA_009694565.1 Ilumatobacteraceae bacterium
CCCCAAAGTGACCAAAGGTCGAAGAAGAGTTACGTGTTCCTGTCCAGTGTGGTGTTTTGTGTCCGCGTATTTCAAGGCCAAGTCCCCATGGGCATGGATCAAAACTTCCGAGGCCGGGAACAACACCTGCAAGATCAGGAAAGGCTGGAGAAATCGCACGCATATAGGTTTCAGATGCAATCAATGAGGGGGAGCGAAGTTCCTCTAAGAAAAGGACCATGTCGCTCACTGTTGAGTGCACGTCTTTTGCACATGAGCCTTCGAGTGCTGTGTCATGCATTCCGAGCGAAGCAAACACTGCATCATCGATGTATTCAACAAAGGCAATTCCAGTTGAGTGTTCAACATGTTCCGCCAACATCTCGAACCCCGTATTGGAATAGATGCGCTTGGTGCATGGGCGATTGAGTGGCTTCACTCCGTCAAAGCCGTAACCGCCTGCATGGGAAAGTAAGTGCTCTACGGTGCAACCTGTTTGTCCCACAGTGTCAGCAAGCGAAATGCTTCCTTCTTCGATGGCAACTAGAACTGCCCAGGCTGTGAGAGGTTTACTGACCGACGCAAGACGTTGGCGTCTGTTTTCGTCGCCGTGAAACTCGGTTCCACCTGCATGAATGATTGCGATGGATGATTCTGCAACGGGCCATGCATCAGCAAGGCCAAAGGCCGAATCTAGAACTGACATGTCAGACTGCGTCGCGAATAAGTTCGGCTACTCGGAATGCAAGATCAAGTGATTGGCGAGCGTTCAAACGCGGGTCGCAGATTGTTTCATAGCGATCATCGAGATCGTCATGAGTGAGATCATCTGTGCCGCCGGTGCATTCGGTGACATCGTCGCCGGTGAGTTCGATATGAATTCCACCTGGCCATGTGCCTTCTGCTTTGTGCGCACGAACGAAACCGGAAATCTCGTCAACAATTGATTCGAAGTGGCGTGTTTTACGCCCGTTTGGTGCAGTAAATGTATTGCCATGCATTGGATCACATGCCCACACAACAGGATGTCCTGCATCGCGCACTGCATGAAGCAAAGGGCGCAATGAATCTTCTACTTTGTCTGCGCCCATTCGACTAATGAGTGTGAGTCGGCCGGGCACTTGGGCTGGGTTTAGTGCTTCACACAATTCAAGAACAAATTCAGGTGTGGTAGTGGGGCCAACCTTGCAACCAATGGGGTTGCCAACGCCGCGGAGGAATTCAACATGTGCGCCATCTAACTGACGGGTGCGTTCGCCTATCCACAACATGTGTGCAGAACAGTCGTACCACTGGCCAGTAAGAGAATCTTGGCGTGTCAGTGCCTCTTCGTAGCCGAGCAACAAAGCTTCGTGGCTTGTGTAGACATCTACTTCGTGCAGTGAGGAGTAGTTCTCTGTATCAATGCCACACGCACGCATGAAATCAAGTGCGCGCTCAATCTCGGCCGATAATGCAACATAGCGCTGGCCCTCAGGGCTTGAAGCAACAAATTCCTGGGTCCAAGCGTTCACCCGATTCAGGTCTGCAAATCCGCCCTTAGTGAAAGCACGAAGAAGGTTCAGCGTGCTTGCCGACTGATGGTAGGCCTGGACCATGCGTTGGGGGTCAGGGATTCGAGCTTCAGCATTCGGGTGTACGTCATTAACGATGTGTCCACGGAATGAGGGCAGTTCAAGGTCACCAATTTTTTCAAATGGCGATGAACGTGGTTTGGCGAACTGTCCGGCCACGCGGCCAACCTTTACAACGGGAACTCCCATTGAGTACGTGAGGACAACTGCCATCTGCAAGATGACGCGCAATTTTTCACGAATATTGTTTGCGGAAAACTCTTCGAAACTTTCAGCACAGTCGCCAGCTTGCAATAGGAATGCATTCCCTGCGGCGACTTGGGCAAGTGATGCCTGCAATGAGCGAGCCTCGCCAGCAAACACCAACGGTGGAAAGCCAGAAATTTGTGTAAGGGCGCGTTCGCGCGCTGCGTCATCGGGCCATTCAGGCTGTTGCGCGGCAACACATGATTGCCATGAAGAAGGTGTCCAGCTACGCGCCATAGTTTCCTAGCCTTGCGCTAAATGAGGGTTCAGCGCAATGGGAATTAATAAGTGATTACTGTCAGACTGCGAGGATGCGCTCGGCATCGTCACGCAAGCCTTCAACAGCACGGCTCACAAGGCGACGAGCAGCTTCTGCAGTAACACCCAAGTCTTCCCCGACTTCGCGGAAACTCTTGCGCTCGCCGTCAAGAAGTCCGAAGCGGGCTTCAACGGCATAACGGGCGCGATCATCGAGTGTGCCAAGAAGTTCGTCGAGAAGTTCGGTGTCAACCATTGCCATGACGGCATCTTCAGGAGTTCCTTGGCCGTTAGCCATGAGGTCACCAAGAGTTGCATCGCCGTCGTCGCCCACGGTCTTGTCTAGAGAGACAGGAGTGGTGAGACGGTGAAGTTCAGCGTTGCCGGCATCGAGGGTCTCGCCGTCGCCAGAAGCTTGGCGCAATGCCGCACGAAGGCTGGCCGAACGATCACCTGGAATACGAATGAGGCTTGCTTTTTGGTCAAGTGCTCGACCAATAGCCTGACGGATCCAGAATGTTGCATAGGTGGAGAACTTGAAACCACGGCGCCAGTCGAACTTGTCAACTGCATGCTCGAGCCCAAGGTTGCCCTCTTGAATGAGGTCAAGAAGGTCCATGCCCTGTGGCAATGGATAGCGGCGGGCGATTGAGACCACAAGACGAAGGTTTGAGCGAATAAAGCGATCCTTGGCCGTTGCTGCATTGCGCAGGTCACGACGAAGGGCGGCTCCGCGCTCCCCAGCCTCAAGGCGGGTGGCTGCATCGCGGCCGGCTTCGATGGCCTTAGAGAGCTCGCGCTCGTCTTCGGCGGTGAGAAGGGCAACTTTGCCGATGTCGTTTAGATAGAGACCAATGGAGTCATTCATGATGCAGTGTTCAACCGTAAATTCGTAGGGCTTGTTCCCATGTGTTCCGTGTTATCGGACACATGAGACCAACAAGGAGGGGCTCCTAGTCGGGGGGAGTTGGAGACACTACCAGTATTTGTCGCCCTTTGCTAGAGCCGGAGCAAGAAATTTCTTTTCTGCGGGCTAGCGCCCCCGATTGCTCCTACACTCGCCACGTGACTAATGCTGCGGCCCGCCGATTGGGCATCCTCGGGGGGACCTTTGATCCGCCACATGCGGGGCATGTGGCTGCAGCTTTGGCGGCGCAAACCCAAGTGGGGCTTGATGAAGTAATCCTGATGGTGGCAAACGAGCCGTGGCAAAAAGTGGGAGACCGTCAGGTGACACCTGCACAGTTGCGGTGGGAAATGACCGGTGCTCTTGTTCAAGGAATATCCGGGTTACGGGCTGATGACCGAGAAATTCGTCGGGGTGGCCCAACATTTACAGTCGACACTCTGGAAGAAATCCTTGCTGAACAACCAGACACGGAAATCTTTCTCATCGTCGGCGCTGACACGGCGGAGCGCTTAGAGACATGGCATCGTGTGCTTGATGTTGTCAGGCTCTCTACGATCGTCATAGTGAATCGCGACAACTCCACCAACTCAGCCCCAGGGTTTCTTCGTGAAGCACGAGTGTTGAACGTGACCATGAATCCTGTTGATGTCTCGAGTAGCGCTATTCGAGAGGCTTTCAGTCGTGGAGAATCGATCGAAGCAGCAACGTCACCTTCTGTCACATCAATCATTCGTGATCGTTCTTTATATGTAGGCATTCAATGACCGCGATTCCTGCACGTCGGCGTCGGCGGATGATTGCGGCCATGGTTACATCTGGATTATCGGTTATCGCTCTTCCCGGTGGCTTATTCCTTGGGACAAATTCGCTGCTTCATGCATCAGGCGGAAACAGTATTGATAGTCGCGGCACTGTAGACATTCCGTCGTCAGCAGTAGAGATGCTTGCGGTTATTAACTCGCGTAATGAAGTTGCATCACTTGCGTTACTTGCAGTTACTCCCGAAGGAAAAGGTGGAACAATCGTCTCCATTCCTGTTGGCTCGATGGCAGATGTTGCAAAGTCTGAACAGCCACGTCGGATTGCAGATTCCTACGCGACTGGTGGGCTGCAAGCGCTAAAGACTGATGTTGAGAATTTGATGAACATCACCGTTGATTTTGCTGACGATATGACGGCTGTTGAGGTTGCATCGGTGTTGGTATCTGTTGGAACGCAACCAGTGGTGTTGCAGCAACCTGTGACCGATACAAGTCCTGACGGTGCAGCGGTTGTTGTTCTTGAAGCTGGTTCGTCAACCGCGACGCCAGAACTTTTGGCAGCTGGGCTTGCGTCGTCTCAGGCCGGGACACCTGAATCTGCACGCTTGCCGCAAGTGAAGGCATTGTGGAATTCCATCGCCCGCGCGGGAGTTGCGACACCTACTGCAGACGTAACTGGATCAACATCATCGGTGATGCCACTTGATACGAGTCTCTTTACGTCAACAGTCGCTTTTGTGAATGCGCTCCTGATGGGAGAAATCGATGTATGGCAGTTCTCGTCAACGTTGTTTACTGATGCTGTTCGCAATCCCAACCAAGTTGATTTGTATGGACTTGATGGTGGCGAAGTTCTGATGGTGATGGCGAGTGTCGTTCCGAGCGCGTTAACCGTGACGTCCGCCAATGTGGCCGTAATGGTTGATATTCCGTTTGCAAGCGCAGTAGTTGCAAAAGAAGTTGTCACACGTCTGGCTTTCCTGGGCGCCAATGTGGTGTTGATTCGTCAATCGCCTGATCTGGCTACTGAACGCACAACGGTGCACTACAACGATTCCATTGCGAAAACGGAAGCCGAGGCTTATCCGACACTTCTCGGACCACTTGAGTTCACGGAAAGCAATGATGTCATCTCTGGCGTGAACCTCCGTATCGTCTTGGGTAACGATTTTGTTGCGTTCCTTGGCCAAGGGTCAGCGACCAGCACATCGACCACCAGTACAACGGAGCCCAAGTGACCGACACCACCAATACAGATGCTGCAGCTGCAGACCTTAACTCTCTTGAATTGGCCGTGTTTATCGCCAGAGTGATTGATGAAAAGCAGGGTGAGAACACCATTGTTCTTCCGGTTGGCCCAGTCATTGGCATCACCGAATACTTCATCGTCACCAGTGCCTCAAACGTGCGGCTCGTTCGCGCAATCACTGATGCCGTGCTCGGCAACGTGCGCGAAGCAGTTGGCAAAGGCCCGCTTCGCTCGGAAGGGACTCGCGAACAGCAATGGGTCTTGATCGATTACGGCGACGTCGTTGTGCATATTTTTATTGACGAAATGCGCCGCTTCTACGAAATTGAGCGCCTGTACAAAGACATTGTCCCAACGCCCTGGGCCTAACGGCGTGTAGTGTTATGAGTTCCGGATACGGGGCTGTAGCTCAGTTGGCAGAGCGCTTGCATGGCATGCAAGAGGTCAGGGGTTCAATTCCCCTCAGCTCCACGACATGGTGTGGTCACTAGGCTTGCCGAAGATGGCAATTGACAATCAAGCAGTGGCGAAACGCCTTGAAGTTCTTCGTTTTCGCGATGCTGAACTGGGTCAAGATGCTGAAACGGCTGCGGATAAGTTTCGCTCGCGCCAAATTGATGTGGTGAAGCCCTATGAGTTTCCATTCACCGCTCCTTTTGAAAAATTTTATCCATCGTTCGTGTACGTGGCCCCACATGCCACGCGCAGACAGAAAAAGTCACCGATCAGGGTTCTGAAGCAACGAAATTTGTTTGTATTTGTTCCCAGACATTGTGTTATTTCGACATCACTTTCAGATGTTCTAGAAAAAGTTGGTGATGCTGACTTTGCATACGCCGATTCGTTCCATTTTGACCCTGCTGACCATTCGATGTTCACTCATCAACTTCGGCCTGGTTGGTCACCTGAACGGCTACGTGGACACTGCTATGTGGGCGATGTTCTGATTGCCACAAAGAAGCTGGTGAAGCGAGCAGGTGGAATGAAATTCCTAGCCACACTCACATCGCATGATCGCGCGTTACGCCTCAGCGAGATAGCAACATCGCCGACTCATTTACCGGTCTTGTTGTATGGGTCGCCAATAGAGAGCCGAAATCCAGCAGTAGATATCGAAGCTGTGAAATCGCACTGTGTGCGGATCCGAATAGATGCACAGGTTTCACTGTGTGCTGATGGCGCGGCCGTAAAAGTGATTCGTAACCGTTCGCGTAGACCTTCAGTTTGTGCGATCATGCCGACGCGAGGAACGCAAGCAGATGTTTTTGGTCAGCGGGTGGTGTTGGCTGCTCATTCAATACAAAAGCTTCGCGAACGGTCGACATTCGGTGAAATCGAATTGGTTGTCGTTGTCGACGCTGAGACGCATGCTTCTGCCATCGAGGAAATCACAAATTCCGCTGGGGGCAATGTTTCGTTCGTTACATATGACAAGCTGTTCAATTTTGCTGAGAAGATAAACGTTGCAGCCGTTCAGACTGATGCTGACTATCTCTTGTTCGTCAACGACGACACGGAAATCATTACACCAGAAATTATTGATATCATGTTGTCCTATTTTGAGGACCCAAATGTTGGCATGGTGGCCCCATTGCTGAAATATGAAGACGGCACGGTTCAAAGCGCCGGACATTTATTGAATCCGATCCCATTTGATCTGTATCGCGGAGCCGAACTGCGGCGAGATGCTGCTTTTGGAATTTTGAATGTGGCTCGTGAAGTATCTAGCGCGATTGCGGCATTCTCAATGACTCCACGCAAATTATTTGAATTAGCCGGTGGACTCAGCATGCTTTTCCCAGCCGATTACAACGATATTGACTACTGCCTTAAACTTGACATGCTCGGATATCGCACCATCTTCACGCCGCACGCTGAGAGTTTTCATTTTGAATCAAAGACAAGAATTCCTGGTCAGAAATCTGAGTCGGTTGCATTGTTGGGCAAGCGGTGGCAGCACATGATTGAAAACGACCAATACGGAAATAGATTTCTGCAGCCTTTTCAATCGTTATGGAAGTCAAACCATGATTCAGATTGGTCAATGCGCGAAGCCAAGGGCACAGTTGGTGTGATTTCATGATCATTGACCTACAACTGAACCAGGGCTCTGCGCCGTGGCCACTGTTGCGCGACGCCGGTATAGCTGCCGAAGAAGCTGGGTTCGGAACGTTGTGGAATCTTGATCATTTCTCTGGCGCTGCATTTGGTTCTGATTCCATGATGGAGTGTTTTACAAGCCTTACGGCGTGGGCAGCAACGACTACCAGTATTGGACTTGGAACCTTGGTGACAAACGTAATGAATCGTGAACCGGGGTTGTTGGCAAACATTGTGTCGTCCATTCAACAGATCTCTGATAATCGTTTGATGTTGGGAATTGGCGCCGGAGCAGCACCGAATACCAATTTCAGTGCCGAACAAGATGCTCTCGGAATTTCGTTGTTGCCGAAGATGGCTGATCGACATAATCGACTGGTTGAGGTTGTGGACGTCATGCGTTCGATATGGGCCAAAGACCGAGATGAACGTTTTGTGGGTTTTCCTCGCCCAGTGAAACAGCCACCGATCATCGTGGGTGTGAACAGCTTGGCGTTGGCGGTGATTTCGGGACAGATGACTGACGGTGTGAACACTCGTTTTAATCACCCAGAACGCGCCGCATTGCTTGCTGCTGCGCGTGAAGCGAGTGGTAATCGATCTGATTTTGATACGTCAGTCTGGTCGTGGTTTGAACCAGAGTATGCAGACACTGATCACCCATTTCATAAAGAGTTGATTGCAGAAGGCGTGACTCGACTAATCATGTTGGAACGTGGCGTTCCCGATGTTGGAGCAATAGCAGCGACGGCACAGTATTTGCGCTAAGACGCGTTTGCCACGTAATCAGGGTTCGCAGATCTCCATCGAGCAGCTTTTGCGGTGATGAACACAAAAATCGGAATAGCAAAGAAGTTCTGTGCCGAGACCATCAGGTCGTCAACATAAAAGCCGTA
>SHUR01000069.1 GCA_009694565.1 Ilumatobacteraceae bacterium
AGCCGGTTTGGTGTTCTTGCCTGCAGACCTAACACGTGCTGCAACAGCTGTTGCAACGGTTGAAAAAATCATGACCGAAGAAGGACTTCGTCCATTGGGTTGGCGTGACGTTCCAATCAATCCTGATTGCCTCGGTGCATCAGCACGCGCGATGATGCCAATCATTCGTCAGTTTTTTGTTGATGACCCAGCTGGTGCACAGGGCATAGACCTTGACCGCAAGATCTTTGTTCCGCGTAAGCGCATTGAATCTGTACTTGTGGATGACATGCGTACGTATTTCTCATCATTGTCATCGCGCACATTGGTCTACAAGGGAATGTTCACCACGCCAGAACTGGGCGACTTCTTTCCTGACTTGTGGGATGACCGCATGGAATCATGTCTTGCGCTAGTTCACAGTCGTTTCTCTACAAACACATTCCCGTCGTGGCCACTTGCTCACCCGTACAGGTACATCGCGCACAATGGCGAGATCAACACAGTTCAGGGCAACCGCAACTGGATGGCAACGCGCGAAGCACTGCTTGACAGTGACATGATTCCTGGTCTCAAGCGCGCTTTCCCCATTTGCTCGCCAGACATGAGCGACTCTGCAAGTTTCGACGAAGTATTGGAGCTCTTGCATTTGTCAGGTCGTTCCTTGCCGCACGCTTTGCTGATGATGATTCCTGAGGCGTGGGAAAACAACACGAGCATGGACCCTTCACTGCGCGCTTTCTATCGATTCCATTCTTCGTTGATGGAACCATGGGATGGTCCAGCAGATATCGCATTCACAGATGGCACATTGATTGGTGCAGTTCTTGACCGCAACGGATTACGTCCTGGTCGCTACTGGGTCAC
Organism: Ilumatobacteraceae bacterium; assembly: GCA_009694565.1. Classification (GTDB taxonomy): domain Bacteria; phylum Actinomycetota; class Acidimicrobiia; order Acidimicrobiales; family Ilumatobacteraceae; genus UBA2093. The sequence continues at coordinate 847 of SHUR01000069.1, forward strand.
TAATGACGACCTAGTTGTTCTTGCATCTGAAGCGGGCGTTCTTGATATTGAACCGTCACGCATCATTCGTAAGGGTCGTTTGCAGCCAGGGAAAATGTTCCTCGTGGATACATCGCTCGGCCGCATTATTGACGACGAAGAAATCAAGACAGATCTAGCCGCACAGCATCCGTACGAGAAGTGGTTGACAGAAGGTCTCACCGAATTGTCGTCGTTGCCTGCCCGTGAGCACGTGGTCTACAGCAATGACAGCGTGATTCGCCGTCAACAAATGTTTGGGTACACAGAGGAAGAACTTAAGGTCATTCTTGGTCCGACCGCTCGAACTGCGACTGAGCCACTTGGTTCCATGGGAACTGATACTCCGATAGCAGTTCTGTCGGATCGTTCCCGCTTGTTGTTTGATTACTTCCAGCAGTTGTTCGCGCAAGTCACTAACCCACCACTTGATGCAATTCGTGAAGAAGTAGTAACAGCTATTGGCACCAGCGTTGGGCCAGAAGCAAACTTGCTGGCTCCAGGGCCAGATAGTTGCCGCCAACTTGTTCTGCCATTCCCCATTATTGACAATGATGATTTGGCAAAGATCATTCACATCAATGACGACAACACGCACCCACATCTTGCTGCAGTAGTAATCAGTGGCTTGTATCGCGTTGCCGATGGTGGTGCCGGCTTGCGCACGGCGCTTGATGATGTTCGTGCTGAAGTAACTGAAGCAATCATTAACGGCGCACGCATCATTGTGTTGTCAGACCGCAACTCAGATGAAGTGTTTGCGCCAGTTCCGTCGCTGTTGCTGACAAGTGCAGTGCATCACCACCTCATTCGTGAGAAGCGTCGCACACAAGTGGGCTTGGTGGTTGAATGCGGTGATGCGCGTGAAGTGCACCACATGGCGTTGTTGGTCGGCTTCGGTGCCGGTGCCATCAACCCGTACCTTGCATTCGAGACCGTTGAAAACATCATTTCGAACGACATGTACTTGCTCGGCTCAATGGACCCGTTGAAGGCCGTGAAGAACTACATCAAGGCATCTGGCAAAGGCGTTCTGAAGGTCATGTCAAAGATGGGCGTATCAACTGTTGCCTCGTACACGGGCGCTCAGATTTTTGAAGCAATTGGTTTGTCGACTGAACTAGTAAACGAATTCTTTACGGGAACCGTGTCGCGTTTAGGTGGCATTGGTCTTGATGAGATTGCAGCAGAGGTTGCAACACGTCATGCATTGGCGCACCCAACACGTCCTGACCTTCGTGCACATCGTCGTATTGAATTGGGTGGCGAGTACCAGTGGCGCCGCGAAGGGGAATATCACCTCTTTAACCCCGAGACCGTGTACCGCTTGCAGCACGCCACACGTTCAGGTCGTTACGACGTGTTCAAGCAATACTCACGTGATGTGGACGATCAGTCCGAGCGCCTTGCAACTTTGCGGGGTTTGTTTCATTTGCGCACGGGTGACCGTCCGTCAATCTCTATCGATGAAGTAGAGCCAGTGTCAGAAATCGTGAAGCGTTTCTCTACTGGTGCGATGAGTTACGGCTCTATCTCTGCTGAGGCCCACGAGAACCTTGCAATTGCAATGAACCGTTTAGGCGCAAAGAGCAATACTGGCGAAGGCGGTGAAGACCCCGAGCGTTTCGTTCCTATGGCTAACGGCGACTCAAAGCGTTCCTCTATTAAGCAAGTGGCCTCTGGTCGCTTCGGTGTTACAAGCGAATACTTGGTGAATGCCGATGACTTGCAGATCAAAATGGCGCAGGGCGCAAAGCCCGGTGAAGGTGGACAGTTGCCTGGCTACAAGGTGAACCCGGCGGTTGCAAAGACGCGTCACTCTACTCCTGGAGTTGGTCTCATTAGTCCGCCTCCTCACCATGACATTTATTCCATTGAAGACTTGAAGCAACTGATTCATGACTTAAAGAACGCGAACCCATTGGCACGCGTTCATGTGAAATTGGTTGCCGAAGTCGGAATCGGCACAGTTGCGGCTGGCGTCAGTAAAGCAAAAGCAGACGTTGTGCTGATCTCCGGTCATGACGGGGGAACTGGTGCATCACCTTTGACTTCACTGAAGCATGCAGGCGCACCATGGGAACTTGGACTTGCAGAAGCACAACAGACACTGATGTTGAACGGTCTGCGTGACCGAATTGTGGTGCAGGCAGACGGACAAATGAAAACTGGCCGCGATGTCATCATTGCGACACTGCTCGGTGCAGAAGAGTTCGGTTTCGCTACAGCCCCACTAGTGGTGAGCGGGTGCATCATGATGCGTGCGTGCCATTTGGACACCTGTCCTGTAGGAATCGCAACACAGAACCCTGAATTGCGCAAGCGGTTTAATGGCCAGCCCGAATTTGTCATTAACTTCTTTGAATACATCGCAGAAGAAGTTCGTGAGTATTTGGCTGAACTTGGTTTCCGCACTTTGAGGGAAGCTGTTGGTCACGTTGAACTCATTGATGCTGAGAAGGCTGTGAACCATTGGAAGGCTCAGGGTCTTGACATTTCTCCGATGCTCGTGGTTCCACAGAATCCATATTCGTCAACTCCGTACATGTCTGTTGCGCAAGATCATGGTTTGGCAGATGCTCTCGATAACCAGTTGATTGCGTTGTCAAAGGCTGCACTGGCTGATGCAACCCCAGTGTCTATCTCGATGCCGATTCGTAACGTCAACCGCACGGTCGGAACAATGCTCGGTTATGAGATAACTAAGAAGTGGGGAGGCGAGGGTTTGCCAGACGGCACCATCACCATCAACTTCATCGGTTCTGCAGGTCAAAGTTTTGGTGCGTTCTTGCCATCAGGAGTTGATATGCGCCTCGAAGGCGACAGCAATGACTATCTGGGTAAGGGCTTATCCGGCGGCCGCATTGTGTTGCACCCACATCGTGATTCCCCATTCGTTGCCGAAGACAACGTGATTGCGGGCAATGTCATTGGCTACGGCGCCACCGGTGGCGAAATCTTTATTCGTGGCTTGGTGGGTGAGCGCTTCTGTGTTCGTAACTCAGGGGCTACTGCGGTCGTTGAAGGTGTTGGCGACCATGGTTGTGAATACATGACAGGCGGCAATGTGGTAGTTCTTGGCGCAACTGGGCGCAACTTCGCGGCCGGAATGTCTGGTGGAATCGCATATGTCTACGACCCAAAGAATGAGTTTTCTGAAAAAGTGAACTATGAAATGGTGGAACTTGAGACAGTTGAAGGCATTGATGCTGAATGGTTGCGCACAACAATTGTGCGCCACTTCGAATTCACAGGCTCAGCTGTTGCGCAGCGAGTCTTGAATGACTTTGACACTGAAGTCACACATTTCCGCAAGGTGATGCCGCGTGACTACAAATTGGTTCTCTCTGTCATGGCCTCTGCCAAAGCAGATGGTCTGTCGGAACAAGAAACGTCCGATCGAGTGATGGAGGCTGCCCGTGGGTGAGACAACAGGATTTCTGAAGTGGGGTCGCAGTGGACCAACGCGTCGACCAGTCGAACTTCGTTTGAAGGACTGGAAAGAGGTGTACGAACCATTTGATGGCGAGATTCTCAAGAGCCAAGCTGGCCGTTGCATGGACTGCGGTATTCCGTTTTGTAACAACGGATGCCCGCTCGGCAACCTGATTCCTGACTGGAACGACTTGGTGTATCGCGAACATTGGCATGATGCCATCGAGCGCCTACACGCAACAAACAACTTTCCTGAATTCACAGGTCGCCTCTGTCCTGCTCCGTGTGAATCGGCGTGTGTGCTTGGTATCAACCAAGATCCCGTGAATATCAAACAGATTGAAGTTTCGATTATTGATCGTGCGTGGGCAGAAGGTTGGGTTACTCCACAGATTCCTTCATTGCAGACCGGAAAGCGGATCGCCGTTATTGGTAGTGGCCCTGCAGGGCTCGCTACTGCTCAACAGTTGACTCGTGCCGGACACTCTGTCGTGGTTCTTGAACGTGCTGATCGTATCGGTGGTTTGCTGCGCTACGGAATTCCAGAGTTCAAAATGGAAAAGAGTCACCTTGATCGTCGCCTCGAGCAGATGCGCGAAGAAGGAACCGAGTTTCGTACAAATGCAGGTGTCGGCGACTCGGTTGACATGGAAATACTTCGTGCATCGCACGACGCAATTGTGCTTGCATGTGGCGCAACGTCATGGCGCGACTTGCCAATTCCTGGGCGTGAACTTCACGGGGTGTATCAGGCAATGGAATACCTACCAATGGCAAACAAGGTGCAAGAGGGCGATGATGTGTCGCATCAAATAGATGCCAAAGGAAAGAACGTTGTGATTATTGGCGGTGGTGACACCGGTGCTGACTGTTTAGGAACAGCATTGCGTCAAGGCGCCACGCAGGTTATTCAACTTGAGATCATGGCTCGCCCTCCAGAGACTCGCTCTGCGGGTAACCCATGGCCACAGTACAACTTGATCTATCGCACATCTTCAGCACATGAAGAAGGCGGCGAGCGGATTTTCAGCGTGAACACCGAACGGTTTGTTGATGACGGAAACGGAAATGTGCGTGCACTGTTAATCCATGAAGTGGAAGTGGTCGAAGGTCGATTCGTGAAGAAAGAAGGAACCGATTCTGAGATTCCGGCTGACCTTGTGTTTCTTGCAATGGGTTTTGTCGGGCCTGACAAGGGTTCATGGCTTGGTCAGTTGGGTGTCAACCTTGATGAACGAGGCAATATCGCCCGCAATAACGAATACCAGACAAACGTTCCGGGCATCTTTGTGGCGGGTGACATGGGTCGTGGCCAAAGCCTGATTGTGTGGGCTATTGCTGAAGGCCGTGCATGTGCTGCTGGCGTTGACACCTATCTCATGGGTGAAACATCGTTACCGTCACCAATCCTTCCCACCGAGCGACCCTTGATGTGACGTTGGGAGTGACGAAGCGTCACCCTTTGGACCCTCTCAGGCTCTACTGTTGGTTCCTGTGTTAGATAGCCGCGTCTTTTCGAAATCGAAGTCCAGTTCGTTTGCTCTGGCCCTCGTCATGGTTGCTGGTTTCGGTTTTACGTCCTGTGGAGGAGACACATTGGGTGTTGCCACCACTGTTGTGAACGTAACGCCGACCAACTTTGCAACTATTCCTCCGGTTGCAAGCACAGTGCCAGGCACAACAACTACGTTGCCATCTAATGCTGTGGGTACAGAAACCGTGTACACGGTTGTTGCGGGCGATTCGCCACTTGCAGTGGCCAATAAGTTCGGTATTTCACTCACAACATTGTTGGCGTACAACGCGATGGTCAGCCCCGCCCAGTTTCCGTACCCCGGTCAAACATTACGGATACCGCCACAAGCAGTAGTGGCACCCGTTGATCCGAATGCAACACCAGCGGCAAATCAAGGCACGCCAGGAGCAAATAATGCACCCGCTGCGCCAGTCGGCCCTGGTTGTGGTACTCGGCCTGCTGGTACGTACACCATCGCTGCCAACGACTCGTTTTATAGAATTCAGAAAAATTTCTGTGTGTCGCTCGGTGCGTTATTGACTGCAAATAATTGGGCGGATAGCAGTCAATTATTGCTACCTGGTCAAGTAATCAACATTCCTGCCGCTGGCAGTTAGTGCGTCGTATTGCGCTTGCGGCGAGCGTTTCGTTCCAGTGCATGAACAATCAGTTCGTCAATGAGGTCGGGGTAGGCCAAACCTGATGCCGCCCACAACTTGGGGTACATCGAAATTGGTGTGAAGCCGGGAATGGTGTTTATTTCATTACAGAGAAAACCACGACCGTTTTCTTCAAAGAAGAAATCAACGCGCGCCATGCCCTCACAATGAAGTGCCTCGTATGCAGAAATCGCCAATGCTCTAATAGTGTCAGATTGTTCTGATGTGAGTCGGGCAGGAATGTCGAGAGTTGCAGCATCGGTGACGTACTTATCTTCGTAGTCGTAGAAATCATTGCCAGGAGTTATTTCACCGGCAACTGATGCACGCGGAGTGCGGTTACCAATAACTGCAACTTCAATTTCTCTTCCGACTATTGCTTCCTCACAAACGATCCACTCGTCATAGGAAGCAGCGAGCTGTACCGCTGCGCGAAGTTCATGCAGGTCATGTGTTTTTGAAACACCAACAGAAGAGCCCATGTTGGCTGGCTTCACAAAGATTGGGAAGCCAAGAGAAAGAACAACGTCGTTCAGGGAATCCGGCGTCACTGCGTCTTCACGCAATATGACATGTCGTGCTTGTGGAATTCCCGCGTGTGCAAAAAGAGACTTCGAAACGCCTTTGTCCATTGCAACTGCGCTCGCCAAGACCGCGCTACCGACATAGGGAAGATCGAGTATTTCCAAGAGGCCCTGGATTGTTCCGTCTTCGCCGAGTGGACCATGGAGGAGAGGCATGACAACGATGGGGCCAGATTCGGCCAACAGGGAAAGAACTATTGAAGTAGTCACTGTTCCTGCCGCAATCAGATGTGTTGGTAACGATGCGGGGTCAATGCCACCGTGAGGTAGTTCGGCCATGACGGGCAGGTGCCATTGTCCGTCGCGGGCAATACCAATAGGCACGGTGCGGTAGGTGTCTGAGTTCGCTGCGCGAAGGACATGAGCTGCAGTCACACAACTCACGTCATGTTCTGCTGATTGCCCACCAAAAATAACCACAAGAGTGGTGCGCCGGTCGGTGGTGTCCATCGGTAAGACGGTACTCGCCACTAGGGTCGTTCCATGCTCATCACCGCCTCTGAAGTGGCATCAGTTGCTCATGGAACGCTTGTTGGGCTTGATTGTGAGGCATCAGGCATTGCTTTTGATTCTCGAACCCTGCGCCGCGGCCAAGCGTTTGTGGCCTTGGGTGGTGATGCAGATGGTCACGATTATCTTGAAGCTGCAGCTGCCGCAGGTGCACAGTTTGCCGTCGTGCAGCGAGGAAAATCTATCGATGCTTTGACATGCATCGAAGTTGATGATTGTGATGCAGCATTAACTGCAATTGGTCGCCATTGTCGAGAACGTCTTTCTGGCTCTCTTGCTGGACGCGTGATTGGTGTTACTGGCTCAGTGGGCAAGACCAGCACGAAAGATTTAGTTCTGGCGGTCCTACGTTCGCAGTTTTCTCAGGCGCACGGACCCGAGAAGTCATTGAACAATGACATCGG
>SHUR01000070.1 GCA_009694565.1 Ilumatobacteraceae bacterium
CACATCTTCAAGTCGAGCACCCAAGTCTTGTTCCACGATGAGCTTCACGGTGTCCCAAGGTTGTGGTGGGACTTGATCACGACATTTCTTGAATTCGTTCACGAGTTCAGTGGGAAACAAACCTTCGCCACTAGAAATGATTTGAGCAAGTTTGATGTATGTTGCACCAAGTTTCTCGATTGCTTTTCGCAAACGAAGAGCCATGTACGTACGTGAGTCTTCAGGTGTTGCAAACTTGTTCCGTTTTTTCTGGACGAACCACGGAAGTAGCGCCCATCCAAGACGAGCAACAACAACTAAGAGTCGACCAAGTGGGGGAATGCGGCGGGCGCGAATCAGGGAGGGAACTTCTTTGTGAGCAGATGAGCGCAAGGTGACTGCGATGGTGGACCATGCGATGGTGTCGCGATCAAGGACCCACGGACCTGAATCAGAGAAATTGCCCCAAGTCAGGTCAACAGGTCGCTCAGTCATCGCATCATTCTGCCGTGGAGAGTTGCTCCCACACGCTCGGCGGGAGCGAAATGCGACACAATAAGGTCTCGCACAATGCTCATGGGGGATCAGATGTCAAATGCACCGCTACAAGGGGTCAAGGTAGTTGAACTGGGCGTGTGGGTTGCCGGGCCAGCTGTCACGGGACTCTTGGCCGACTGGGGCGCAGACGTGCTGAAGATTGAACCACCAACAGGTGACCCGCAACGTGCAGTGTTTGGTGCATTGGGTGTGAGCGACCAAGAGGGGGTGCCTCCGTTTGAAATTGACAATCGCGGGAAACGATCGGTAGTTCTTGATCTACGCAATGACACAGACTTGGAAACCATGATGGCCCTCATCAGTGAGGCAGATATTTTTGTAACGAATGTGCGTCCAGCAGGATTGCAGCGTCTTGGTCTTGATGCAGAAACTCTGACGAAGAAATTTCCGCGGCTGATTTACGGCATCATCACCGGATATGGATTAACGGGTCCCGACGTTCATAAGGCCGGGTATGACGTTGGGGCGTTCTGGGCACGCAGTGGGTTAGCGCACACCACAGTTCCTCCTGATGAGTTACCCCCTGGAATTCGCAGTGGTCAAGGCGATCACACAACAGGAATGGCTCTCGCATCTGGCGTGATGGCTGCATTGTTCGATCGTGAACGAACTGGAAAAGGCCGCGTGGTCTCTACCAGTTTGCTGCGCACAGGCATTTACACAATTGGGTGGGATTTCGGCGTCTATCTTCGTTACGGAAAACGGCAAAGCACGCGTCCTCGCCATCGCAACCCTGCTCCGCAAGTGAATTGTTATCGCTGTGCAGACGGTCGTGCTTTTTGGTTACTCGGACTTGAAGCAGATCGTCATTGGCCGGGATTTTTGAAGGCGATTGATCGCCAAGATTTGGCCTCAGTTGAAAACTTTCAAAATGCACGAACGCGGATGGTGAATGCTGAAGAATTCATCACAGTTCTTGATGCGCATTTTGCAACACAGGACTACGCATTTTGGACATCACGCTTTGATGCAGAAGATGTGTGGTGGGCGCCATTGAACTCGATTCCTGATGCAATCAATGACCCGCAAGTCATTGCATCGGGTGCATTTATTGACATGACGCCGCAGCCAGGCGAGGCGCCATACCGTGCAGTGAATTCACCTGTTGATTTCGATGACTACAACCCAACGTATGGCCCAGTACCTAACTTGGGCGAACACCAACCGAAGTGGTGACATCATGACTGCCAGCCGCTTTGACATCGTGACCTTGAATACGCCTCGTACCAATGAATTGGCGAAATTCTGGGCGGAACTACTCGGGTTGCAAGAAATCGAACGCGAAGATGGCGATCGGTGGATACTTCTAGGAGATGCAAACGGCGGCCGCACCGTTGGCTTTCAGCGCGGCGAACATGTTGATGGTTCGATGCACTTGGACCTGTCATGTTCGACCAGTGATTTTCCGAACGAGCGTGAACGCATGATGCAATTGGGTGCGATTGAAACCCAGCCAATGCGCAGTGAGCCGTACGGCCTTATTGCAAACTTTGCCGACTCAGATGGCAATTTGTTTGACCTCTGCGCCTATATCTCCGCAGATTAAAACTGCGGCGGGCGTTTGTCGCGAAGCGCAGCAACACCTTCACGGTATTCAGCAGTTTGTGTTGCGTCGTTAATCAACGCAATTGATTCATCAACCGACGCACCGACATCATGTCGGATGAGATCACGGTAGATCTGCGCTTTTGTTGTGGCAACTGCGTTCGGACCAGCTGTTGCTGCAAGTGAACGTGCCCATTGGTGAGCCATGGCAAGGGCGCCAACGCCGTCAGAAGCGACGCCATTCCATAATCCCCAGTCGCGAGTTTCGTCACCAGTGAAAATACGTCCTGATAACAGCAGATCGGCAGCACGGGTGACGCCAACAATGCGCGGCAGTGTCCAACTCATTCCGTATTCGGCTGGCAAACCCAATTTCGGAGCAGCGGTAGTGCATTTTGCGGTTGCGGAAATAAAACGTAGGTCGCAGAACAATGTGAGCGCTAGTCCGATGCCGGCACACGCACCGTTGATTGCTGCAATGACTGGTACACGTAGGCCGTAATGCCATGCAAGGTCGTGGTCAAACTGTTCGGGCAGGTCCTGGCCCGGATTCGCGAGATCTTTCGGTGTTCCCGGGTCATACCCGCCGCGGTCTGCGTGGCCTGCAAGTGCATCAGAGTCTCCGCCAACACAGAAAGTATTCCCAGCTCCGGTAACAACAATGGCCCGAATAGAGGTGTCTAAATCGAGAGTCGACATCGCTGATTTGTATTCAGTATGCATGCGACCTGTCCATGCATTGTGCCGATGCGGCCTATTCAATGAGACGGTGGCAACTGCGCCATCAATAGTGACGAGAACCGTTTCACTCATCGTGGATCGTGACCCCAGATGGCGTGCAAAATGGCGTCGGTGTATTCAGGTCTGCACACAAAGAAATCTGGCAACCATGTATCTGGCGTGTTGTATTCAAGCGGAGAGCCATCAATTCGACTGACATGTAATCCAGCAGCAAGTGCAACGGCGGCAGGCGCAGCTGAATCCCACTGGTACATGCCGCCATCGTGCACATAAATATCTGCTTCACCCATAAGGATCGACATTGCTTTTGCGCCTGCGCTGCCTAGACGAAATGCGTCACAATCAAGGTGTTCACTGACCAGTACTGCTGCATACGGCGCACGATTACGAGACGTGACAAGACGAGGTTTTTTACCCTCTTTCGGCGGCACCACAACTGCAGGGTCGGTTCCGAACACTGCATTGATACTGGGAAGTGACACTGCACCAGCGGTGAGAGCATCGCGTTCCCACAAAGCAATATGCACTGCCCAGTCGGCACGACCCTCGCCGTATTCATTGGTGCCATCAAGTGGGTCAACAATCCACACGCGATCAGACGAGAGTCGACGGCGGTCATCTGAGCCTTCCTCCGACAACACTGCATCGCTGGGACGTACTGCAGTGAAGGCTTCCATGAGAAAGTTATGTGCAAGTAGGTCGCCGGAATCTTTCAGTTGCCATTGTGTCGTACCGCGCTCAATAGTTACTTCACGATGTTCTGTTAATAGTTGGCCAGTGACCCGTGCAAGTTCAAGTGCAAGCTCGTGGTCGTTCAGTGTTTTCCACGAATCGAAAAGTTCCGCGTTGGTCACTGCTCGCCGCGAGACAAATTAAGGGCGTCGCGCACTAAGGACCGAACTTCAACTTCATTGGCACCAGCCTCGACAAGCTGGCGAATGCGAAGCTCTACGCGCTCTGCCTCGACTTCATTAAATACATCGAGACGTTTGGTTGACGTGGTGGCTGTAACAGCGATGAGGATGATGGCTGCAATAGCAGTGATCATTCCGAACGTCAGTACCCATCCTTCGTTGTTTCCACGAATGGAGGAGACGATGATTGCAGGCAGTCCCGCCAAGAAGGCACCAAAACACAATGTTCGAATAAGCCGTAGTGACATGTAGTTACCGAGAGAGTGGCTTGTATTTGATGCGATGAGGTTGATCAGCGGCCGAACCAAGTTCCTTGTGGCGCCATGATTCGTATTCCGAGAAGTTTCCTTCGAACCAACGAACTTGGCTGTCACCTTCGAATGCAAGAACGTGTGTGGCGATGCGGTCAAGGAACCAGCGATCGTGGCTGATGACAACTGCGCAACCAGGGAACTGATCAAGAGCATCTTCTAGTGCGCGCAATGTGTCAACGTCGAGGTCGTTCGTTGGTTCGTCGAGTAGCAAGACGTTTCCGCCACGCTTCAAGACCTTGGCCAAGTGAACGCGGTTGCGTTCACCACCGGAAAGATCACCAACGAGTTTCTGTTGGTCTGCGCCTTTGAAGTTGAAACTTGCAACATATGCACGACCATGAATTTCACGACCGCCGACTTTCATGTGTTCGACGCCTTCTGTGATTTCTTCGTACACAGACTTCGTGGGGTCAAGTGAATCGCGATTCTGGTCTACATAACTGAGTTGCACAGTGTCACCGACGGTGACTATGCCAGAGTCAGGAGCTTCTTGACCCGTGAGCATGCTGAACAACGTTGTCTTACCAGCACCGTTTGGGCCAATAATGCCCACGATGCCAGCAGGCGGCAAGGAGAACGACAAGTTTTCAATCAGTAAACGATCACCAAAGCCTTTGGTGAGATTTTCAACGACGATGACATTGTCACCAAGTCGTGGTCCGGCAGGAATTGCGATTTCTAATTTGTCTGGTCCGCGTTCAGCAGCCATTGCTTCTGCGTGCAACTTGTCATAGGCAGCCAGACGAGCTTTACCTTTTGCTTGACGAGCCTTTGGTGACATCTTCACCCACTCAAGTTCGCGCTGCAATGTACGTGTTCGTGTGTCGCTCATTTTTTCTTCACCTTCGAGACGAGTTTGCTTCTGCTCTAACCACGAGGTGTAGTTGCCTTCGAATGGAAAACCACGACCACGGTCGAGTTCAAGAATCCAACTCGCAACGTTGTCAAGGAAGTAACGGTCGTGCGTAATAGCGACAACTGTTCCGGGGTATTCCTTCAAGAAGCGCTCAAGCCAGTCAACGCTCTCTGCGTCAAGGTGGTTTGTGGGTTCGTCAAGAAGAAGTAGATCGGGGCGTGACAGCAACAAACGGCACAATGCCACACGACGCTTTTCTCCACCAGACAATTTCGATACATCGGCGTCGTTTGGCGGGCACCGCAATGCATCCATAGCGATTTCCACATTGCGGTCAAGGCTCCATGCATCGGCTGCTTCGATTTTTGCTTCAAGGTCAGCCTGTAGAGAGCCCACCTTGTCGTAGTCAGCGTCAGGGTCTCCCCACATAGCCATCACTTCGTCGTATCGGGTGAGAAGGTCGCGGATGGGGGCCACGCCGTCCATCACATTGCCGAGCACGTCTTTGGTCATGTCGAGCTGTGGTTCTTGCTCAAGGAGACCAACGGTGAAGCCGGGGGTAAGGCGCGCCTCGCCGGTGTATCCGTCGTCTCGGCCGGCCATGATTCGCAACAAACTCGACTTACCGCTGCCGTTTGAGCCGATAACGCCGATTTTTGCCCCTGGATAAAAGGAAAGCGAAATGTTTTCAAGAATGGTGCGGTCTGGTGGGTAAAACCGAGCCAACTTGTAACAGGTATAGATGAACTCGTGTGCCATGGTTCTATGAGGTTAGTTCGGCGATCGCAAGTTCCGCCTGTCCACCCCTGAAGGCTGTTACCTTTAAGTCTTGTCCAACCTCTGGACACCTACAAAAGGGAAATTTCATGACCGCAGCATCGTTGTTTGATCAATACGCAATTGGAAACTTTTGGTTGCGTTACCTGCATGTCCTCGCGGGCATTACCTGGATCGGTTTGCTGTATTACTTTAACTTCGTTCAGGTGCCGGGTCTCGCTGCCTATGGCGACGAAGGCAAAGCCCGCAACCTGACAATCACCCACATTGCTACTCGTGCATTGTGGTGGTTCCGTTGGGCGTCAATTGCCACCCTTGCGACCGGCCTACTCATCGTTGGTGTACTTCCTGATTACATGAAGAACTTCATGAATCATGCTGGTTCAGATCCAGCTAACGCCAAGAATGCTGTTATCTCAGTTGGAATGATCATGGGAATCTTGATGGCCGCCAACGTGTGGATGATCATTTGGAAGAACCAAAAAGTGGTTATTGCGAATGCAGCCAACGTGCTTGGTGGTGGTGAAGCAAACCCAGACGCAGCAACATGTGGTCGTAAGGCACTTCTTGCTTCACGTCAGAACATGGTGTTCTCAGTTTCCATGTTGTTCTATATGGTGGGCGCAGCTCACTATTATTCAGAAGCATTTGAAGCAACAACAGGTAACGCCTACACATTCATGTTCATCTCGCTTGCAATCATTGCATTGCTCGAATTGAATGCAGTTGGAATCTTCGGTGGCATCAAGGCTGGCAACAAGATGTTGTGGCCATACGAGAGTCACAAGAACGCGATCATCTCATCGGTGGTGTTATTGGTGGTCTTCTTTGGCCTCTCTGTTGTCTTCATGGGCTAATCAACCTCGACATGTAAAAGGGCCGCCCCACTGGGGCGGCCCTTTTGCGTTCTGCAGATTATCGATTACTCGACAGTAAGAGTTGCTTTCATATTGTTGTGACCGGGCACATCACAGATAAGCGTGTAAGTGCCCGCTTCTAATGTGACAGGGCCAGAGTCAACTGAACCGCTTTGGTCAACTTCCAATTTAAAATTCGGAACTTTTGTATCGCCTTTGGCGAGGATGAGTGTGTGTCGTATGGAGTCTTCATTTTTGTATCCGAACACGATTGGTCCGGCAGTGACTGGACCGTACGACTCAGCGTCAAAACGAAGCCCAGAAACAGCAGTGACTACGAAGGCACCAGCAGGCACAGTTTCTACTGGAGCAGAGGTTCCGCCGCCACCGCATGCTGCCAGAAGTGCCACTGAGGCCGAGAAGGAAATAAGACGTTTCATGAATGGCAATTTACTACTGAATTGACGCAATAGGTCAGCTCAGAGCGATCTGGGCAAGTACCATTTGTCACGCGGACAATGGCGTCTGCGGTACTGGGTCTTCCAGTGCTTAACCGCCCAATTGGGCATCGATAGAGGCGAATATGGCAGACATAGCTGACCGGACGCAAGACTTTGGGGCCAACTCATGGCTCGTAGAAGAGATGTATGAGCAATATCGCACCGACTCAAATTCTGTTAGCGAGGCGTGGCGCGAATTTTTCAGTGACTACCGCAGCGCAACTACTGCCACTTTGACGCCTGCAGCGCCTCCGTCGCCTCTCGCAAGCTCGAACGGCTCCGCAGTCGCTCAACCGTCCGTGGCATCGGCTCCTGCTGCTCCAACTTCTGTCACTACGCCACCCGTATCTGTTCTGGAAGGGTCCACTTTGGAGCCACTGCGTGGCGTTGGTGCAGCAATTGTGGCCAACATGGAAAAGAGCCTCTCGGTTCCTACCGCGACCAGTTTCCGCAATGTGCCGGCACGTCTCTTGGAAGTCAATCGTAAAGTCATCAACGATTACCGCTCGTTGCATGGCCTTTCAAAGGTTTCGTTCACTCACATCATCGCGCATGCCATTGTGCGCGCTATTTCAGATGCTGTTCCGAATATGCGCAATGCATACGCAGTTGGTGCGGATGGAAAGCCACAACTTGTACGTAACCCACATGTCAATGTTGGACTAGCAGTTGATGTTGACAAGGGTGATGGCACACGTGCGCTTGTTGTCCCAGTCTTGATGAATGCTGACACGCTCAGTTTCGCAGGTTTCCTCGTTGCATACGACGAAATTGTTCGCAAGGTAAAGGCCAACAAACTCACGATTGCTGACTTCCAGGGCGCAAACGTTTCAATTACAAACCCAGGCACCATCGGGACTGTTCAATCAGTTCCGCGTCTAATGCCAGGACAAGGAG
>SHUR01000071.1 GCA_009694565.1 Ilumatobacteraceae bacterium
ATCTTGTCGTTCTGTGGAAACGGATCCCACATTGTTGCCCAAAACAATTTGTACGGCGCCACCTTGTCTTTCTTGCAAGGACCATGCGCACGTTTTGGAATAGAAACCACATTTGTTGATCCCGCCGTCTCTGGTTCATTTGCTGCTGCAGTAATTCCTGGCAAGACAATGTTGGTGATTGCCGAGACTCCATCGAATCCGAGACTTGCAATTACAAACCTTGCTGAACTTGGAGCCATTCGTGGACCATTCACTGTTGTTGATTCAACTCTTGCTACACCAATGGGTCAACGTCCTCTCGATTTCGGAATTGACATCGTGTTGCATTCCGCCACTAAAGGAATTAACGGACACAATGATGCACTGCTTGGCGTAATCGCCGGAGAGAAAGACCTCATTGATGCAGTGTGGGGCTATGCAGTGATGCACGGTGCAGTTGCCTCGCCATATGACGCAGCAAATGGTTTGCGCGGAATACGCACTTTAGGTGTTCGTACGGAGCGCCAGAACCAAAGCGCTCTGATTCTTGCCCGCTCACTAGAGGGCCACACCAAAGTTCTTTCGGTATCACACCCGTTCTTGGAGTCACACCCGCAACATGAGTTAGCTCGCGAACAAATGAGACTGGGCGGAACTGTTATTGCTGTCGAAGTCACCGGCGGATTTGAGTCATGTCAATCGCTTGTTTCACAACTGCAACTTGTACGCATTGCAACATCGTTCGGTGGCCCAGAAACATTGGTGTGTCACCCTGCAACGAGCACTCATGTTGGGCTTTCGCAAGAAGCGCTCGCAACGATGGGCGTTACGGACGGGCTTCTGCGATTCTCAATTGGTCTCGAAGATGCCGACGACCTGGTCGACGATATTCACCGGGCACTAGTTACGTTGTAAACGCTACGCCTTCTTCGGAAGACGCGGAATAAACATGCTGGTACGAGTTGTGTATTCTGCATAGCCTTCACGGCGCTTGTTCATGGAATGCTCCAACATAGGAACCCCCGAGACCTTGAGTAAGAGATATGTCATTACAACTGGACCAATGAAACCAATTATTCCACTACCGGTTTCAGCACCGACGATTCCTATTCCCCACCACAACATTGCGTTACCGAAGTAGTTGGGATGACGAGTCAGGCTCCAGAGCCCCGTCTGCATCACCTTGCCAGCGTTAGAAGAATCCCGAATAAAGCGAGCCAATTGCCAGTCGCCAATCGCTTCAAACAGAAACCCAACAGCCCACACGATGATTCCGATAACTGCAATTGGACCAACACCAGGAGTGGAATCAGAGTTACCAAACATCACGGGCAACGAGACAATAAACATCAACGCGCCTTGTAATCCGAACACAGTAACAAGACTGATAAGTCCGAAATTCGGACCTCTTTTCTTGCGCATTAATTTGTAGCGCCAGTCTTCACCATGACCAAGATTGCGTTTCGCCAAATATGTTCCGAGACGAAGACCCCATAGGCCAACCATGAACGCAAGCAATGCCTGCCGTGTTGAATCACCATCAATGGTGAGCGCAAGTACCCAGGATGTGACGGCAAAGCCAAGCCCCCACACAATGTCAACAATTGACGCATCTTTTATAGCAAGACTGATAAGCCACGAGGCCACCATGATGATCACAATTGTGATCGCTGCTACTGCCATTGCCTTACCCATGAACAACCCCCCGATTGCCGATTGCATCGCTGTCTAATTGACGACGAACTGCGTTATCCATCTCGACCCATTTTGCATCAAGCCACGACACGAATGCTTCACCCGACGGAATCGAAGCACGAGAAATCTCTTCTACATGAACATGTACTTTTGCCCTCGCACGACCCAAATGACTAAGAATTCCCGAGAACGTATCAAGACCGTCAAACCCGCTGTGCCACATAGTGAGCACATTCGCCTCTGGTACCGCAGACAACAACGCGTTCGCTCCGGCCGGCTTCGGCGGAATCAAGTACTTCAAACCAGAAAGGGTCTCCGCGCGCTGAGGCGAACGTTCACGCAGTCGTTCGAGAGCACGAACACGTTTCTTTGCACTTGCACGACTTCCTTCGGGAAATATCACCGCGCAATCTTTCACTCCAAGCCCAGTTGCCATCTGCTCTATTCCTTGAAGTTCGCCTGCAATGTCAGATGATTCGCGGTCCACAAAATAATTTGGAAGACGGTGTCCGAGAATGTCAAGACACGGATCCATCTTCAATTCCTTTTTCAGTACAAAGCGCGGACGTAGTCCGACATGCGATGCAACAACCCATGAACTCATTATCGAATCAGCAAGACTTGCGTGACGACAAAAGGCAACAAAAGGCCCTGCACCCACATTCTCGGCACCTTCGACATAAATTTGCAGGCCAACAGTAAAACCGAGCGCCTGAATCAGACTGCGACACCACCAAGTTTGTAGTGCGTAGTGCGCAGAAACACTGCGCCCGCGCCCTGTCAAAAACAAGAATAGGGCAACGACAAGACCGGACGTTTCAAGCCATGCCCAGCATGTGGCAAAGCCAATGAGACGCGAGATTGGAAATCTCCATCGTCCGCGTACCGCATCAACCAACATGGTGATGACAGCCCAGAGAGGGAGGCAGACCGTGAGGGCAATTGCAAGGAACAAGACCCCTAGCCCTGTGACGGGGCGGCGGACCCAACTGGATTTCATATGGGAACCTTATTCCTCGAGGCGTCCTCGACATGGAACCCAAGAACTTTATGGCTTTTAGTTTTACTTTTCGTATAAGTTGGTCTCAATGACTGATCTAGCCGACTCATCCACACGTGTCTCCTTTCGGGTCAACGGCCAGGACGTATCAGTCGCGTCTGACCACCCACATCTGCTTGCAGCTCTACGAGACGAACTGAATATCACGTCACCAAAAGACGGGTGCTCCCCCAGCGGTCAGTGCGGCTGCTGCACAATCATGATTGATGGCAAGGCACTGGTCTCGTGCCAGTACCCCGTCTCCAAAGCAGCAGGGCGCACGATCGTCACCTTGGAAGGTGTCGATGAATCAGAGCGCAAATCGTTCTCGGATGCGTTCGCGGCGTGCGGCGGTTTGCAGTGTGGTTTTTGTATACCTGGCATTGTGATGCGTGCAAAGTCGCAGATTGACAAAAAGGGTTCTGACCTACAGCGAGAAGATATGGCGCGCCATCTTGGGGCACATCTATGTCGTTGCACTGGTTATGTAAAGATCCTTGACGCCATTGATGTTGTGGCTAAAGACACCCCAGTTATTGTCACGCTCCCAGGCGGCATCGGATCGCGCGGTGCCAAATACGAATCCGCAGAACTTGCACTTGGCGATCGCGGATATGTCGATGACATCAGGGTGCCCGGAATGCTGCATTCGGCGCTCCATCTCACCGCCCATGTGCGTGCAGACATTCTTGAAATAGACACTTCATCTGCTCTTGCTGCACCGGGAGTTGAAGCTGTATTTACCGCCGCAGATGTTCCTGGTGACATCCGTGTTGGAATTATTTACAAGGATTGGCCGATATTCATCGGCGTCGGAGAACGTACGTCATATGCAGGCGATGTGCTTGCAATAGTTGTTGCCCGCACTCGTCGTGAGGCACGTGCAGCAGCACAACTAGTAAAGGTCACCTATTCACCACATCGACCTATCGTCGATGCTGTCGCCGCAATTACTGATCCCGAGATTGCAGTATGGGGCACTGACAACAACATATTGTCGCGCAGTGAATATCAGCGTGGCGATACTGCGTCTGCATTGTCTGCTAGTTCGTTCGCAGTTACAGAAACCTTTCACACGCAACGCATTGAACATGCTTTCCTAGAACCCGAATCAACTCTTGCAGTACCAAATTCAGTAGATGGCACGATGCATGTGTATTCGGGTGGCCAAGGCGTTTGGGATGACCGCGACCAAATCTGCGACATCTTGAATGTTGCCAAAGACAGAGTCACCGTTGAACTGGTGTCTAATGGTGGTGCATTTGGCGGCAAAGAAGACATGTCGAACCAAGGACAGACAGCTCTTGCGGCATGGCTGTTACAGCAACCAGTGAGTTGCACGTTGTCGCGTGAGGAAAGCTTGCTGATGCACGCCAAACGTCACCCCATTCGTATGGAGTATTCAGTTGGCTGTGACGCAAACGGAAAACTAACTGCCGTGCATGCACGAATGATCGGCGACTCTGGCTCGTACGCGTCTGTCGGCATGAAGGTTCTCGAGCGCGCGGCCGGACATGCAACTGGTCCGTACTACGTTCCAAACGTAGATGTCGCTTCTGTGGCAGTTCGTACGAACAACCCTGTCTGTGGGGCTTTCCGAGGTTTCGGCGCCAACCAAGCACAGTTCGCCATGGAAGGATGTCTCGACCGACTTGCCGAACAACTAGGTATTTCTGGTTGGGAGATTCGCAAACGAAACGTTATTCATCCCGGACAAGTATGGGGGCCAGGCCAGATCATGGATGATGGATGCAAAGGCGCAGATATGTGCCTCGACGAAATCAAACCTGCATATGACGCCGCTGTTACTGCGGGGCGTGCAGTTGGTCTTGGACTTGGTCTGAAGAACTCTGGTTTAGGAAATGGATTCCGTGAAGTGACGCGCGCAGTCGTACATTTCCGTGAAGATGGCATCGTTGAAGTTCGACACGGATGGACTGAGATGGGCCAAGGCGTCCATACAGTTGCGCTTCAAGTAGCCGTGGAAGAACTCGGGATCGACGCGTCAACAATTCGCGTCTTCGTTGACACAACTCGCCAATTAGGTTTTGGTCAAACAACGGGAAGTCGCGGCACTCTGATGGCAGCTGCAAGCGTGCAACGAGCATGTGCGGCTGCGCTCGAAGATGGCTGCAAGACAGGAATTGACTACACCGGTGAATATGTCATCGACTGGACACACCACCTAGGAGAACCAGGTGTCGAAAACCCGATTATTCACTCTGCATTTGGATATGCGGCGCAGATGGTGATCATGGACCCCGAGACGCAAAAAATTGAAAAAGTAGTCGCAGTGCACGACGTTGGCCGTGCTGTAAACCCAACACTGTGTGAAGGACAAATCGAAGGATCAGTGCACATGGGTCTTGGATACGCATTGACTGAAGACTTCCCTAGCGATGACATGGGTTACCCCACGAATATGACATTGCGTTCTCTCGGAATCATTCGCCCGAAAGATATGCCGCCTGTTGACGTTGTCATGGTGGAATGTCCGCAACCACGTAGTCCCTACGGCATTAAGGGCGTCGGCGAGATCGGCCTTGTTCCTACAGCGCCAGCCGTTGCCGCGGCGTTACATGCAGCAGATGGAATATGGCGTACCCGACTTCCGATGAAACCTAAAAATACTGATGCAACCGAGGACCCAACATGACAAGCCCAGCGGCCCTGTACCTCCAAGATGCACATCCCATTGCTGAAGGAATGGAATACACAAAATATGCAGAGCAAAAAGGATTCGAAGCTGTGTGGCAAGCAGATAGTCGTCTTGTTCGCGATGCCATAGTTCCGATGTCAGCGTTTGCTGCCGTTACCGACACCATCAAGATTGGTTCAGGTGTTGTTGATTGCTGGACACGTAACCCTGCTCGCCTCGCTGCAACCTTTTCAACGCTTGATGACTTAGCTCCAGGTCGCGTAATTCTCGGCATCGGTGCGTGGTGGGATCCACTTGCAGAAAAAGTCGGTATTTCTCGTGCTAAGCCACTACGAGCAATGCGTGAAATTATTACCGCTGTTCGCGCTTTACTTGCGAATGAAACCGTCACTATGAATGGTGAATTTGTACATCTTGACGGTGTTGAACTTGATTATGTCTACCAAGAACGTCGCCCGAAAGATGTACCCATCTATCTCGGTGCTACCGGCATGCAAATGATGGAACTCGCGGGTGAAATCGCTGATGGGGTTGTTCTCAACTACCTCGTGTCTCCTGAGTACAACAAAAAGGCACTTGAGCATCTTGCTATCGGCGCTGACAAAGCTGGCCGGTCATGGGAAAAAATCGACAGACCACAACTCGTTGTGTGCAGTGTGCATGAAGATCGCAAAACTGCTCTTGACATGGCTCGAATGATGGTGACTCAGTACCTCGGACAACAACCACACATCATGAAGGCGTCTGGCGTTTCGCAATCATTGCTCGACAAAGTCGGAGAAGTTTTGACATGGCCTGCCACCCATGAACAAGTTGAGGCAGCATCAAAGCTTGTTCCTGATGAAATTGTTCAGATGCTCACTGCATCGGGAACTCCAGATGAAGCTCGTGCAAAAGTACGTGAATACATGAAGGACGGGGCTACCTGCCCCATCTTGTACCCACTAGGTGATGTCACAGCCATGATCGATGCGTTCGCTGGCTGGACTGCCTAGTCCCGCTCTTCCATCACATACGATTGAAGCAGTGAACGCTCAATCGCCATTAACGAGTCGCCTACAAGGTTTTGGCGCTTCGATCTTTGCTGAAATGACTGCACTCGCAGTATCGACTGGTTCCATCAATCTTGGTCAGGGATTTCCAGATTATGACGGTCCAGCAGAGGTTCTACAGATTGCTCGCGATCAAATTGCAGCAGGAAATAATCAATACCCGCCCGGTATCGGAATGGCCGATCTTCGACTTGCCGTCAGCGGGCATGAAGACCGATTCTGGGGTCTTACCTATGACCCTGTGACTGAAATTCTCATCACAATGGGAGCTACAGAGGCTCTCGCAGGAGCACTTCTCGGAATCCTGAACGACGGTGACGAAGTAATCGTGTTCGAGCCATTGTTTGACACGTATGCAGGATGCATTGCCTTAGCAGGCGCTATCAGCGTGCCCATCACATTGCGTCCGCAAATGTCTGGCCGTTACGAATTCGATGCTGATGAATTGCGACGTTCCGTAACTCCTCGTACACGAATGATTCTTCTGAATTCGCCACATAATCCCACTGGTTCGGTATTCACATTGCTGGAACTTCAGACCATTGCAGCGATAGCAATCGAGCATGACCTTCTTGTTATTTCAGACGAAGTGTACGAACACTTGGTATTCGACAACAAGAAGCACATTCCCATCGCCACCTTGCCCGGAATGTTCGAGCGCACCATCACTATTTCTTCAGGTGGAAAGTCATTCAACACAACGGGGTGGAAAATCGGGTGGGCATGCGCGCCTGCACCCCTAGTCAATGCCACCCGCATGGCTAAGCAACTTTTCACGTTTGCGGGCGGGTCGCCATTTCAGCCAGCAATAGCCGCTGGCTTACGTCTCCCTGATTCATACTTTGTTGAACTTGCTGCAGATCTCCAACGCAAACGAGACGTTCTCATGCTGGCCCTTGATGAGTGTGGCCTGCGACCCATCACCCCTGAAGGCACATACTTTATTACTGCCGATATCCGTGGCCGACGTGCCGACGGTGACGGCATTGCATTTTGTCGCGAACTTCCTGGACAAGCAGGCATCGTCGCCATTCCTGCAGCAGTTCTTTATGATCCCCGACATGAATCAGAGGGTCGCTACTTGGTTCGATTTGCCT
>SHUR01000072.1 GCA_009694565.1 Ilumatobacteraceae bacterium
TGAAGCGGGTGCAACAGCAAGTTTGTACAACGTGATGAGTGATCCACGCCTAGGTCACAACCCACCTGTGGAACATGGACTTCTTGCCGAAGAATCAGCTGCTTTGCTAAAAGAGTTCTTCGCCTCTAAACGTTCGTAGAACTCGTAGTACTGTCAGCTATTCGCTGAAAAGCATGCATGGCCCCGGGGGAATTCATGTCAACTACAGAGACTCCAACGCGTAAAGTCTTTAGTCCGTGGGCAACATTCACTGTGTGTGCCATCGCTAGCTATATATCTGCATTGGATTTATCTATTGTGAATGTGGCATTTTTTGAAATTCAACAGAGCTTTCCGAGAGATTCTGCATCCACCATTGCATGGGTTGTGACCTCATATTCCATTTTGTTTGGTTCGTTACTTGTGGTGTCTGGTCGACTTGCTGATCAAGTTGGCCGTAAGCGTTTTTTCATGGTCGGCACAGGGTTCTTCTTGGTTGGCTCGTTGTTGTGCGCGATTGCGTCAACGATGGGGCTGCTCATTGCGGGACGTGCCGTGCAAGGTATTGGTGGAGCAATGATGGTGCCCGCGTCGACAGGTTTGTTACTTGGTGTATTCCCCCCAGAAAAGCGGGGCCAGGCACTGGCATGGGTCGGTTCAATTGGTGCACTTGGCATTGCCTCAGGTCCAACACTGGGCGCATTCTTTGTATCAACGTATGGATGGCGTTCAGCATTCTGGATCAACGTTCCCATTTGTTTCATCACCCTGGTTCTTGCGTGGCGCGTCACATCTGAATCACCGCGAATAAAGGGTTCACGACCAGATGTTCTTGCTGCGTTCGTATTTACCGTTGCAGTTGCAGCCTTGGTATGGGGAATATCGCGCTCAGAAACTCTCGGGTGGGCTGATTCGTCCGTACTAACTCTGTTCGCAATTGCATTGGTGTTCGGGCTTATCGTTGCGTGGAGATCTATTCATCACAGTGATCCATTATTGCCAGCAGAGTTGTTCAAAGAACGCACATTTACATTGGCGAACATCTCTACTTTGCTCTACGGTGCTGCGTTCAGTGGAAACATTTTAAACAACGTTTTGTTTCAGCGAACCATTTGGCAATTCAGTGCCACAAAAGCTGGTTGGTTCTCTGTGCTTTCACCAATCGTTGTTGCAATCACATCCACGATTGTTGGTCGCAGAATGGCTTCGATTGGTTATAGGCGACTATTGATTGCAGGACCAATGATCATGGCAAGCACCGTAATGGCTTCTGTGTTGTTCTTGCATACGAATCCAACACCGTGGTTTCCGTTCTTGCCAATTATGTTTTTTCTCGGAATCGGACTTGGCTCAACATTCCCGCCGCTCTCTGCATGCACGATTATGCGTTTGCCACAAAATCGATTCGCAGTTGGTAGCGCAATCAACAACACCTTCCGTCAAGTGGGTGCAGCTGTTGGTGTGGCACTTGTAGTAACCGTGCAATCACAGACGGAAGGAATCGAAGGATTCCGCAATGGTTGGAAAGTGGCAATTTGTTTTGCAGTTGCCGCCGCTGCCGTATCAATCTTCCAACCCAATAAAGCGAATCAGTTGGCGTAGTTCCCTTAGTGGGCATGGCCATTCACACCGATATCGTTGAGGCGCGGAAGGGTGCCAGAGCGGCCGAATGGGATGGTTTCGAAAACCATTGAGGGGTAACTCTCCGGGGGTTCAAATCCCCCTCCTTCCTCCACGACGACCCGGCATTGCCGGGTCGTTTTATGAATCTGAGCTTTGAATCGGCAATGATGCATTTATGCAAATAACTCTTCGTCATCAACCCGCCTACACAGTTGCACGAGTGCAGTTAGACCCAAATGAGGCATTGCAACTTGAAGCTGGAGCAATGGTGGCCATGTCATCTGGAGTGGAACTCACCTCAAAAATGGAGGGTGGTTTTCTCAAGTCACTATCTCGAAGTGTGCTGGGCGGGGATTCATTCTTTATTTCCACGATTACGGCCGGTGCAAATGGTGGTTGGGTAGATCTTGCTCCGGGATTACCAGGCGACATCATTACGTTGCCTTCGGTTTCTGCGGCACCGTGGATGCTGACTCGTAGTTCTTGGCTGGCAACAACAGTGGGCGTCACTCTCGATGCGAAGTGGGGTGGATTTAAGAATCTGTTCGGCGGTGAAGGTGGATTCTTGGTGTATGCGCAAGGTGACGGAAATATTTTGTTGAACTGTTACGGCGCACTTGATGTTTATGATCTTGCAGCTGGAGAATCACTAGTTCTTGATTCTGGGCATTTAGTTGCAATGAGTTCGAGTGTGAACCTTCAACTAAAGAAAGTTGCATCGGGATGGATGAATACCATCAAGTCTGGCGAAGGTTTAGTTTTTGAAATTTCTGGACCGGGACGTGTGTATGCACAAACTCGAAACCCGACATGGTTCCGTCAGTTTGCACCTGCGACCCATAGCCATGGCGGTCGCTAGCTAGCAAGCTTTTTCAGCGAAGGAAACTTTCGTTGTGATGAGGTAATTGTCAACAGCCGTGCCGACGCAATCGTTAGAGCCATATCCAGTGTGACGATCTTCAGTTACAACGATGAGGCGACCATCTTCAAGGGTTGATGCCATCTTTCGTGAACTTGTAAGTGGGGTAGCGGCATCTCCTGTGGTACCCACAACAATGATTGGGCCAGCACCTTTTCCGGTGATTTCAATACGAGGGTCTGCCTTGGCTGGCCAGAATACACAGCTGTATCCGCCGGTGAAACTGATGCCAAGTCGAGGCGCCACCTCTAAGAATTTTGGTATGTACGAATCAGTTTCTTCAACTGTTTTCGGACCTGGGTCATCAAGACACATGATTGCGTTAAATGCCTCTAGCTCGTTTCCATATTTTCCATCTGGCATGCGTCGGTAGTACGAATCAAAAAGTGAGAGGAGTCCGGATCCGTCGCCCTTTTGCGCTTCAGCGAGCGCATACTCTAGTTCTGACCACATCGTCGATGAATACATTGCTTGTGCGACCGCTGAATATGCGATTGCTTGATTCACCAAGGCACGATTTTTTGAAACGAGAAGTGGGCTCACGTCAAGTTCCTTGATCAGTGTGTCGAAAGCGCCCTCAGCGTTGCCATTGTTATAGAAAAGGCACTTCTTGTTAGCAGAGCATTTGGAGAGGAATTTAGCGAATTCAGTTTCGAATCCCTTTGCCTGATCGAGACCCCCCTGGATTGAATCCGATGTTGGATCGGTTGCACCATCAAGAACTGCTGCACGAACCGTGCTGGGGAACATAGTGGCCCAGGTGGCGCCCAATTCGCTGCCGTATGAAAACCCGAAATACGTAATCTTCTCTTCTCCGAGTGCCGCGCGAATCATGTCCATGTCGCGGGCGGATGCATTGGTGGAAATATACGGAAGAAATTTACTGCTCTTTTTTTTGCATTCATCCGCGAAGGCTTTTGAAATGTCAACTAGTGCCTGATGCTGTGCTTCGGTCTGTGGAGATGGGTCTAACGCGAAGTACTTGTCGTAGTTGTCAATACAATCAACTGCTGGTGTTGATTCTCCTGTTCCACGAGGATCCCATCCGAT
This sequence comes from Ilumatobacteraceae bacterium, assembly GCA_009694565.1. Lineage (GTDB taxonomy): Bacteria > Actinomycetota > Acidimicrobiia > Acidimicrobiales > Ilumatobacteraceae > UBA2093. Next base: position 3,572 of record SHUR01000072.1, read on the forward strand.
GATGTCGAAGGCGTCAATCAATGCGGTGCTGAAATACGAGTCGGCATCTTCGGCAAGGCTGGTTCCACCAAAGCCTGGCCCGCCGGGGTTGACAAGCATGGAACCAACTCGCTGCGTACGAAAATTTGCCGGGTGTTTGACCAGTTTGAGTGAGAACGAACCTATAGAGGGGTCGTTGTAGTCAAACGGCACGCTCAAACGAGCACATTGCAACGTATCTAGAGAATCTCCAGAACAGGATTTCCACTTGAGAGTGCCACCAACGGCTGGGGCATAAAGAGTCGATGGTGGAGCGGGCGTGTCCGACGTGCGGTCGGGCGAACCTGAGCCAGAGGAACATGCGCTTGCCATCACAATGAGGGCTCCAACAGCAAGACAACGACGCATCACAGTATGAACACTAGGCGCAGGAACTCCCGTAGCCTAGACGGGGTGCGTATGGGTCCCCACATGATGTTGCCAGGAGATGGTGCTGCGGTAAAGGGTGCAAAAGTTCAGCGGGCATCATTGCGAAGGGTGTGGGTCTTTGCGGCTCCGTATCGGTCAGACATCATTGTCTTTCTCGCCGCTATCTGTGTGTCAGCGCTCTTGGCACTTGCGCCGCCGTTGTTGTTCCGGGCGATTCTTGATCGTGCCATTCCGCAAGCGAATCGGGGTCTCATCACGACACTTGCCGTCATTCTTGTCTTTGCCGCAATTGCAGATGCTGGGCTGGCCATAGTTCAGCGGTGGTTGAGTTCTCGTATTGGTGAAGGCCTCATCTATGACCTGCGGGTCGCACTGTTCGACAAAGTTGAACAGATGCCCGTTGCGTTCTTCACTCGGACGCAAACTGGTGCTCTCACAAGCCGCTTAAACAATGACGTAGTTGGCGCACAAAATGCAGTTACAAACACCTTGGGAAGCGTTGTGTCAAACGTCGTGGTGTTGGTGACAACTTTGGCAGCGATGATTGCGCTTGAGTGGCGCTTAACGCTGTTGTCACTCATCGTGTTGCCGTTGTTTATTGTCCCTGCAAAGCGGGTCGGCCAAAAGTTAGGTTCTATCGCGCGTCAGCAAATGGATATCAACGCCGAAATGAACACGCAAATGAACGAGCGTTTCAATGTTGCTGGTGCAATAATCGTGAAATTATTCGGACGTCGCGAGCGTGAAGTCGCCACGTTCTCGGGCCGCGCTGCCGGGGTGCGTGACACGGGTATCAAAGCGGCGTTGTACAGTCGCGTGTTTTTTGTTGCACTTGGTCTTGTTGGTGCAATGGGCGCTGCAGCTATCTATGGAATTGGTGCGCACCTCGTGGTGTCTGGCGGGATATCTGCCGGAACGCTCGTTGCAATGGCGGCGTTCGTGCAGCGTATTTATCAACCACTTACCGGGCTAACGAATGCGCGTATTGAGGTGATTACCGCGTTTGTCTCATTTGATCGAGTGTTTGAAGTACTTGACGCTCCTGTTGCAATCTTTGATCGCCCAGGTGCAGTTGACCTAGTTGATCCGCGCGGTGAAGTTGAATTCGACAATGTGGTGTTCCGTTACCCGCCAGCGTCAGCGTCATCTGTCGCTTCGCTGGAAGCACCTGGCACAATAAGCAGCGATCCCGATGTTGATGTATTGAAAGGCCTTTCACTGAAGATTGGCACCGGAGAAACGATTGCAATCGTTGGTTCCAGCGGGTCTGGCAAAAGCACTCTTGCAACTCTGGTTCCACGCCTGTACGACGTCACTAGTGGTGTAGTGCGAGTTGATGGCGTAGATGTTCGCGACCTCACGGGAGATTCGTTGCACGATGCCATTGGTGTCGTTACTCAAGATCCGCATCTCTTTCATGAATCAATCGGTGACAACCTTCGGTATGCCAAACCCGACGCCACGCAGGCTGAAATTGTTGCGGCGTGCATTGCGGCACGTATTCACGACACCATTGCTGCATTGCCAGACGGGTACTCCACTCTGGTGGGCGAGCGCGGATACCGATTGTCAGGTGGAGAAAAACAACGCGTGGCTATTGCTCGAATGTTGCTGAAGAACCCCGCCATCATGATTCTTGATGAAGCGACAAGCCACCTCGACAATGAGAACGAAGCGTTGGTTCAAGAGGCACTTGAGTCAGCATTGCATGGCCGAACTGCCATTGTGATTGCTCATCGGCTGTCCACCATTCGCGATGCAGACAGAATCGTGGTCATTGATGACGGTCTCATTATGGAACAGGGAACGCACGACGAACTGATGGCGCTTGACGGCATGTATGCATCACAAGTTCGTGCCGGTGGGTCCTTCGGACTCTCTGTACGTTCCGTAGAGTAGACACAATGGCATCTGAGGTCGAATTCATCAATGGAGTTCCATCATTCAGTGTAGGCCAATTCACTGAGGTTCTGAATCACGTTCTCAAAGCCTCCTTTGATGAAGGTGTCTGGGTTGAAGGTGAAATTCAGGGTTTGCGTAAACCAAACCCTCATGCGTACTTCACGCTGATTGAAAATGTTGACGGTGTTAAGGCGCAATTGAATATCAACTTGTTTGCTGGCCCTCTACGTAATGTGCAAGCAAAACTGCGCCAACAAGGAATCGAACTCAAAGATGGCTTGAAGGTTCGTCTGTTTGGCCGTGTGGAATATTACGGACCGTTCGGAAAATTGAATCTCATAGCAACAGATGTCGACACGCAGTTTTCTGCCGGTGATGTCGCTGCCAAACGTGAAGAACTTCTTCGCCAGCTCATGGAAAAAGGCGTTGACAAGATCAACAAGCGAATTCCAGTTCCGTTAGTCCCATTGCGACTCGGAATAATTTCGTCAAGCCAGGCTGCTGGGTGGGCAGATGCGCAACAGCACCTCACCGAATCCGGAATCGGATTTGCGATCACATTTTGCGACGTTCGAGTACAGGGCGACTCTGCTGTGTCGCAAATTGTTGCCGCTCTTAATTCGCTGTCGCGCCGCAACGACATTGATCTTGTGATGTTGATGCGTGGTGGTGGCTCAAAGGGTGATCTCGCAGCTTTTGATGATGAGCAAATAGCAATGGCAATTTCGAAATGCTCACATCCGGTGTTCACAGGTATTGGCCATGAAATTGATACAAGCATCGCTGATATCGTCGCCCATAGTGCCAACAAGACTCCGACCGCATGTGCTCAGTCAGTCATTGCCATTGTTGAGAGTTTTTTGTCAGAACTCTCATACAGCGCTGGTTCACTGCGGTCTCTCACACAAACAGCTGTGGAGCGCGCACGTTCGCGTATCGCAGTTTCAGTAGAGCGTTTGCGCACTCGGCCCCGTACTGCTCTCGAGCGCCAAACTCAAAAACTCGCCATGCACGCGGCGTCAGTTCGTTTGCTCGACCCTGTCACCACCATGGCGCGTGGTTGGAGCATCACGCGTGATTCGTCGGGCAATGTTGTTCGTTCAATTTCAGACATAAAAAAGGGTGACACTGTTGTCACTGCGCTTGCCGATGGCCGCGTCACCAGCACAGTAGAAGGAGCTGCCTAATGGCCGCTAAGAAAACAACACAAGCAGCACCAGCAGGGTATGCAGAAGCAATGACAGAGATTGAGTCAATTTTGTCTCAACTCGATTCCAGTTCAATCGATGTTGATGTATTGGCCACCAAAGTAGAGCGCGCTTCTTTTCTCATTGCGTGGTGCAACGAACGAATAACAGCAGCACAACTTACTGTTGACACTCTTGTTGCAGACATTGAATTTGACGAGGCAGATTTTGATGCAGATGATGAAGACGAAGACGAATGAGCGAAGCCAGCGCAATTATCTCGCGCGTAAATGAAGTCCTTACAACTGCTGTTGACAGTGAGCGGCGGGCATGGACCCGAATTGACGAAGATCTTGAAACTGTTTTTGATGAGATTGAATCGCTAGTTCTGGGGGGCGGA
>SHUR01000073.1 GCA_009694565.1 Ilumatobacteraceae bacterium
CTGTCATTCCCAAGAACCACCACTCACCCCTGGCAACAGCCCCGACCATGTGTTTGCCTGCTTCTACCCCGTTGGCTCGGCTGAGTATTCCGAGCGACAAGTAGAGATTTCTCGCGCAAATTGACTTCTAAATCAATAACCCACTAGCTTGTCTTCAACCGGGGATGGTGCGAAATGTGGTGCGAAATTCGCCGCCACACCGCGCGTCATCTATATAGCCACACCGCGCGTCATCTATATAGAGGTTACTGGAGTGCGCTAAGAGTGGAAAGACTACGCCGAAATCGCCATGATGCTGGTGAAACAGGTGCACAACGCTAACTGCTTCACAGACACCCCTGTCGCGTTACCGAGGTGCTATGAGTTGAGGGGGCTTGCGATGGCCGCTGCTGCTGCGAGGAGGGCGTTATAACGTTCTTCCGTACAATCTTGAGGAGCAAAAATAGGTGTGAACAATGATGAGCTACTCATCATTGCGTATGTGACGCCCGACGACATCACGGCAAGTGGTTCTCGGTCCTCCCGTAAGCCATGGATCACCAGCGTTTGAACCTGATTTCCCCGTATCGGTCATATAGAAACTGTCCGGCGGGACGAAGCAGATATTCGTCCGCACTTGACGTTCTGAGTATGCTTCCCCCTTTGACAGTGGTTATAGTTACGCCACCGGCATGCCGGTTGTCACATCAATCGGGCCAATCGGCTCAGCCTAAAGGGGGAATATTGAAGAACCAAAAGAGGAAAATGTTGGTTCCTATTGCACTTGCTGTTTCAGCAGCACTTGCATGTGGAACAACATCCGTTTCAGCTAAGGCTGGTAGCGGGGTAGCAAAAGCGGCTGCTAAGTGTGCAACACCACTGAACCCAGCGCTTGACACAAAAGACGGAGCCGGAGCAGCTCTTCTTGCGCGCGCTATTGCCTGTGGCAATAGCAACCCAATGAAGGCAACTGGCAAAGCAATTAAAATTGGCTTTTTGAACCCAGAAGGTCCAGTCATCAACTTCCCTGAGTATCGCATTGCAGCACAAGCTGCAGTCGATTACATCAACAAAGAACTTGGTGGCATTGGTGGGGATCCTGCAACAGGCAAGCCTGGTGTACCTATCAAGCTTGAAGTATGTAAGTACAACGCATTAGTTCCTGCGGAACTTCCTGGTTGCGCAAACTCACTTGCATCAAAAAAGCCTCTCTTGGTGTTCGCATCTTTGGCCTTTGGTGCAGATCACATTGCGATCTTCAACAAGACAAAGACTCCAATCATCATCGGAACGCCAATCTTCCCAACTGACTTTTCTTCCCCTGGCGCATACGCCATTGGTGGTGGTGGTGGTTGCTTGGGTGTTCACCTTGGACTCGTGTATTATGCGGCCCAAATTTTGAAGAAGACTCGTGTAGCAGTGCCCTGGGCAAAGTCTGCCCCTGGTATCTTTTGCTTCAACGACCTCGAGGCAAAGCCGATGGATACACTTGCGGGCAAAACTTTGTCCGGAACAAAAATTGTTTCAGAATCGAAGTTTTTGGGCAAGTCGCCAACACTCACCTATGAGCAGTACCCAATTCTGACAGGTGCTGCAGACGTGAGCCCAGAAGCAACCAAGATCATGGCATTCAAGCCAGACGTGATGATTTACTCCAACCAAGGCTCAGAATGCTGGACCATGGTGAACGCACTCATAAAGCTGGGTTGGACTCCTGCAACTTTCCCCATCGTGCTGACCGGTGCTTGCATTGACCTGCCAACGATGGCGGGACTAGGAGACAAGATCAAGGGCATCTACATTATTGGTGGCTTGAGTATTCTTGACCCAGATGCACTTACTGGTGCATCCAAGACAGATGCTCTTACCTATGGAACCGAGATGTCCACCTACTCCAAAGATCGCAAGCTCAGTGGAACAGGTTTTGCAACACAAGGTTTCAGCGGCATCATGAATATCTGGCAAATTGCTCAAGAAGTAAAGGGTGCATTGACTGGAATGGCAATGGTCGACATCTTGAAGAACACCAACGGCCATCGCGCATTTGGTTCAACAGGATTGTTCTGCAAAACTTCATTTGCGCCATACACATCTGTGTGCGCGAGCCAAGTGAGTGCAAGTATTTGGGATGGAAAAGCACTTAAGGCCGACAAGCCGAACCAGAACTTCTCTGGCTTGGAACTGCTCGGTAAGGGTGACAAACTTCGTCTTGCGGAAGTAAAATAATTAGCGACAGTTTCTGAATAACTCGAAAAGGGGGAGGTGCTCCTCGGAGCACCTCCCCCTTTTCCATATCTAAAATCACAAATAAGCTGAGGCGAAATCACTGCCGCGCAACCGAACAAATGGGGGGAAATGAAGGAAGCAATTGCTTACTCAATTATGGGTTTGGGGGGCGGGGGTTTCTATGCCCTCATGGCCATGGGAATCGTGGTGGCCTATAAAGGTTCCGGTGTTATTAACTTTTCACACGGAGCCATTGCGATGTACGTCGCATTCCAGTTTTACAATCTGCGCACGGAAGGAGTCTTCCACCTACCATGGTTCGATATTTTGCCCACTTCCTGGCTGAACATACCTGTAAAGTTTTCTCTCAACGATGGTATGCCCATCAATTTTTGGCTCTGTGTCCTTCTGGCACTTCTTACATCGGTTTTAATTGGTGTACTCATTCACTATTTGGTGTTCAAACCATTGCGTGATGCGGCGCCGTTAGGAAAAGTCATTGGTGCAATTGGAGTAATGACCTACTTTCTTGGAGTTGCCTCTCTCCAATTTGGTTCCACTATTCCAAACCCACAGGCGGTTTTATTCAAAGATGATCTCTTCCGAAACTTCCTTGGTCTTGGCCTACCAGTTTCCGTCGAGGCACTCGCTCTTGCAGTTACAGCAATCGTCGTTGGCGCAGTCCTGTGGGCTATTTTCCGCTATACCCGTACAGGGCTTGCCACACGCGCGGCTGCTGGCAATGAAAAAGGAGCCGTGCTACTTGGCTACTCGCCTGAAAAATTGGCTCTCTTTAACTGGGTATTAGCTGCACTTCTTGCAGGACTTGCCGGAATCTTAGCCGGAACTGTTACCGGGTCTTTGAGCACCGGTAAATTCACCACGCTGATTGTTCCAGCACTGGGTGCCGCACTCATCGGAAGCATGCGATCCATTCCTATGGCAATTGGTGGAGCGCTCCTGATCGGCGCACTGCAAACCTTCACAAGTACGTGGATGGTGGGAGAATCATGGTTCCCATCGTGGCTGCAATCTGGAGCGCGCGATGCAATTCCGCTCGTCATCATTGTTGCGGTGCTCTTTTTGAGAGGTAAGTCATTACCGATTCGAGGCAATATTGAAGAAAAGCGCCTACCACTTGCACCATATCCAAAGCGTGTTGGCAAATACGTAGCCATCTTTGTGCCTCTGGGTTTTGTTTTGGCAGCTGGACTTCCTGGAGATTTCTTTTTCGCTGGCCTGACTGGCAACTGGGGCTTTTCATTTACAACAAGTCTCATAGCAGCAATGTTTGGTCTGAGTTTTGTTGTGCTCGCGGGTTATGTCGGGCAGATTTCGCTCGTACAAATCTCGCTAGCAGGAACCGCAGCCTTCATTACCGCACGGTTTGTGGCTAACGAAGGACCATCCGATGCAAACCCATTCGCAGTTGGCGGGCCTCATTGGCCATGGCCTCTTGCTTCACTCGTAGGAATTGTTGCAGCGATGCTTGTGGGGCTCATTGTTGCAATTCCAGCACTACGGATTCGTGGTGTACAACTTGCAGTGGTCACCATCGCCGCGGCGATTTCGATGTGGACATTGTTCTTCGACAACCCGTCAGCAACAAAGTTGCAAGGTGGTTCCGCTTACAAATTCGGCATACCTCACTTCTTCGGTGTTGATATTGGCTCCACAAGCAGCAGTGGTCTCACTGACAACCCTAAGTACACGCTATTTTGTCTAGTTGTGCTTGCTGGTTTGTGTGTTGTGGTTGCAAACTTGCGACGCGGTTCTACCGGACGCCGTTTCCTCGCTGTGCGCGCAAATGAACGCGCTGCTGCATCAGCTGGAGTAAACGTACCTGGAACAAAATTCCTTGCATTTGGTATTGCTTCAGCAATTGCTGGTGTTGCCGGTGTCATGACCGCATACCAAACGAGCAGCACCGCGGCAACAAACTGGGAATACGGCATCGGATTATCAGCACTAGCGTTTTGCTACCTCGGAGGAATCACTTCCATCAACGGAGCAGTCCTTGGCGGCATGATTGCTGGCGGCGGAATTCTCAACACATTTGGCAGTTTCCACTCACCTGGACTCTACTCATACACAGCAATTATCGGTGGTCTTGGAATGATTGCAACAGCAATTATTCACCCAGGAGGCCAGGCTTCTATTTTCCAGCCGCTCATGGGCCACTTCGGCTCATGGTTGCTGACCGCTCGCGGCAAAGAATGGGGTGCGGTCTTGAAACGGCTCTGGCCATTCCTTCTTGGCGGTGCAACATGGGGTGCTATTGGTATTAACCCGTGGCGTACCGATACCTGGAACCGCGGTTGGATGATTGTTTTGGGCATTCTCATTGTGCTCTTCGTGCGCAACATCGTTAATCAAGTCAAAGCAGCAAAAGCAGCTAAGGCGCTACCCGATACCAACAGTCTTCAGGAGGTGACAGCATGAGTGCACTACTCGAAACAAGCGAACTCACCGTTTCCTACGGAGGGTTGCATGCAAACTCATATGTCAACATCAAAGCCGAAAAAGGCATGCTCACCGGTCTGATTGGTCCGAACGGCGCTGGCAAGACCACGTTTATCGATGCCATCACTGGCTTCACCGACGTGTCGTCGGGTCGCGCAGAGTTCAACGGAGCCGATCTTGCTGGCGTTGTACCGTCCGATCGAGCAAAGAGAGGTCTTGTACGCACCTTTCAGTCGCTAGAATTGTTTGAAGACCTCACGGTGTGGGACAACCTCATTGTGATGGCAGAAGAGACCAAATGGTGGTCATTTCTTGCCGACATCGTGAGCCCTAATCGCACACTGGGTATTGAAGAGCAAGCTGAATGGGCACTTAATTTATTGGGCCTAGGTAAACACCGCGACAAGCTCACGCTTGACTTGTCACATGGTCAACGCAAGTTGGTTTGCTTGGCTCGGGCACTTGCCGCAAAGCCCAGCATGTTGTTGCTTGATGAGCCAGCAGCTGGTCTCGACACAGTAGAAAGTCAGCAGCTTGGAAAGCACTTACGTGAAATTCTGAAGCAAGACATCAGCATCTTCCTCATTGACCACGACATGGGCTTGGTACTCAGTGTGTGCGACTACATCTACGTGCTCGACTTCGGCAAAATTATTGCCGAAGGAACGCCCGAAGAAGTACGTAATAACCCAGAAGTAAAGCGTGCTTACCTTGGTGAGACCGCTGGCGAAATGCAAGCAGAAGGCGGCGCTGCAGCAGCACGCACACTGAGTGGAGAAGGGTGAATAACATGAGCGAGTCACTACTCAACATCGTCAACTTGAACGCTGGCTACGGCGGTATTCCCGTTGTACGTGGTCTCAGCATTCACGTCAACCCGGGCGAAGTGGTGGCACTACTCGGGCCAAACGGCGCGGGTAAAACCACAACATTGCTCTCCATCTCGGGCATCTTGAAACCCATCGCAGGCGACATTCAACTTCTCGGCAGCACCACCATTGGTGAGCGCCCCGAGAAAATTGCTCGCCGTGGGCTTGCGCACATAGCTGAAGACCGTTCATTGTTCTTCGACCTTTCTGTGCAGGAGAACCTCCGCCTCGGTCTCACTGGAAACCGTGAGACCCGCAGCAAGGCTCAAGAGAACGCACTCGACATGTTCCCAGCGCTTCGACCACTTCTCGACCGTCGCGCCGGGTTGTTGTCGGGTGGCGAGCAGCAGATGTTGGCAATGGCCCGTGGCCTCGCTTCTGAACCAAAGATGCTTTTGGTTGACGAAATGAGCCTTGGTCTTGCTCCCATCATTGTAGAACGCATGTTGCCTATTGTTCGTCGCATCGCCGACGATACAGGTGCAGGTGTGCTCGTGGTGGAGCAGCACGTTGGTTTGGCCTTGTCGGTTGCCGACCGTGGCTACGTGCTTGCCCATGGCGAGCTCACCATGGAAGGCTCTGCTCAACAGCTCCGCGACAACCAGTCGTTGCTTGAAGCAAGCTACCTAGGTGGCGAAGCACACTAAAGCTGTGGCAGCGTTGCCGCTGGTAAAACTTAAAAATACCCCAGTCGTGAGCCTGGGGTATTTTTTATTGCCTCACCACATGTTGCACATGGCGCATCAGACGCTTACGCCACAGCGGTAAGTAGTCTCCGATCCACTCACTTGTTCGAAAGATTGCCGACGACACTGGTGCTGGAGTACTCATGGTTGAGCAACACGTCAACTTGGCGCTCAGCGTGGCAGACAGCGGCTACGTAATGGCGCATGGAGAACTTGCAATGCAAGGTTCAGTAGCAGAACTCACTGCCAATCGTGCGTTATTAGAGTCGAGTTATCTGGGTGGCGCTGCTATCGATCACTGAGATATTTCTCAAATGCTCTCAGAAAATCTGTCTGTGCACCTGTCTCTGGCCCCGCTAATGGACGATGTAAGCGAACATGAGTGACTGCATCATCGCATGACAGACCAAGAAGCATCAGCACTGCCACAGCAATAGTTCCGGAACGACCAATTCCGGCAGCACAGTGCACGATAAAACTACGACCAGCACGAACACCGCCCTCGATCATTTCACAGAGGTCTACGCCACTTTGCAGTGACGGTGCATCAAGGTCTGCAATGGGTAACCAGATTGCTTGTGAATCTGCGTTGTTGTCGAGCCATTGGACATACTCGTCGTAACGATGCTCGAGTTCATGGCGCTGCACCAAACACACAATGGTCGCGTCAGTGAGCAGTGCACGGGTTGACTCAACGTCAGATCCTACAAAATGCTTGCCACACAACATCAGACGACCCGAAACGCCCAGAAGCGGGATCTCGTGGATTCCGCCAGTCGTGTTCCATGAGGTCATCTCTTTAATGTACGCCATTGATGAGTTGATGCAGATAGCGTTTGACTGCTACTCAGAAAGGTCGGGCGACGCAGTGAGCACTACAACTGATGTCCTCAAGCAAGCCCAAAA
>SHUR01000074.1 GCA_009694565.1 Ilumatobacteraceae bacterium
CGCATGTGGATCAACTGATTCGCTCGTGTTGTCGCTGAAGTCGTCACAAGTGAAGTCAGGCTCGAATCGCGCTAATCCGTCTTCTTCGCAAAATGCAGAAGATGCAAAGTTGGCGTATGCACAAGAGGTTTCGTATTCCGTGCTGAACGAACTGCCCGATCTTGGTGCATCAGCAACGGCGTGGACGGTGAACCCACTCACAGAGAACAAAGGCACTCTCAAAAAGTTGGCCATGTCATTTGGGTTGACAGGTGATTTGGTGAAAGAAGACACCAATAATTTCTCTATCGGGCTCGATGACAAGACGGGAGCGGGACTGCGGTTGTTCGTTGATTCCTCTAGCGCATGGTGGAATTATTCATCGGGATCAGTTGCAACTCCCACACCGCCAGCGAATCTCCCTGATGAGGCAACTGCCATTGCGCGCGTCACTCAATTACTGAAGGATGCTGGCTTGCGAGTAAAGCTTTACGCGTTAAGCGCAACAAAGACCGAATGGTCAACCGATGTTGTTGGAACTCTCCTGGCCCGAGACGTTTCAAGCAATATCTCCTTGTATGTTTCGTTCGGTAGCGACGCAAAGATTACGTACGCATCAGGTCCATTGGTTGAACTGAAAAATGCTGGTTCGTATCCACTTGTTGCACCAAAAGATGCTGTGAAGCGATTGAGTCAAATGCAGTATGGGCTGATGGGTCCTAATGCGCGTTCCGCAATTGATATGGCGGTGTCGTCGCCCGCGACAGAGAACTCAATTCCTGCTGTCGTCAACGTGCCAATTACCGGAGTGCGATTGGCGCTTATGCAAACAACATTGACGAATAACTCAAGTATTTTGCTGCCCGCCTATACGTTTACGAACACCGATGGTGATGTTGGCACTGTTCTTGCAATTGAAGATAAGTATCTTTCATACGGAGACAGCGAAGTGACTGATGGCGGGGAGCCAGAGCCAGAGCCGAAGCCCGTTGATCCAGGCTCACCAGCAGTGGTTCCTGGACAAGCTGAGAATCCAACGAATCCGGTGGCCGTACTTGATGATGCATCAGCAAAGAAATTGATTGGTCTCACAGAGGCAGAGGCACAAAAAGTCGCTGCCGAGTTAGGTTGGCAAGTACGCATAGCAATGCGTGACGGGGAGGCTTTCATGCTGACCACGGATTTTCAGACCAATCGAGTCAATCTCTCTATCACCAAGGGTGCAGTAACGAACGTTGTCGTTGGCTGACGCTCTTTTTCGGCGGTCTTACGCCGATAACCTGAAAATCGCATGTTTGATTCGTTAGGCGACCGGTTACAAGGAATAGCAAAGCGTCTTCGGGGCAAGGGTCGTCTTACCGAGGCTGATGTTGATGAAGTACTTGCTGAGATTCGCACTGCACTTTTAGAAGCGGACGTCAATGTCGGCGTTGTGCGTGACGTTGTGGCGCGAATTCGCGAACAAACAATTGGTGTCACTGTTTCTGAAGCACTTGACCCGAGCCAGCAAATCATCAAGATTGTTAACGCCGAACTGGTGGCAATGCTTGGTGGGGAAACTCTCAAGATTGCCTACAGCAGTATTCCGCCCACTGTCATTCTTATGGCCGGTCTGCAAGGTTCGGGTAAAACCACCAGCGCCGCGAAGTTGGCGCGTTGGTTCAAATCACAAGGTCGTCAGCCACTTCTTGTAGGTGCTGACCTGCAACGCCCGGCTGCGGTTGATCAGCTGCGCACGCTCGGAGCACAAGTTGGTGTTCCGGTGTTCTCAGAACCGGGCGACCCGGTTAACACGGCACGTCGCGGTCTTGAAGAGGCGCGACGACTTGGCAAAGACATTCTTATTGTCGACACAGCAGGTCGTCTGGCAATCGATGAAGAGATGATGCAGCAAGTTGCTGATATTTCTCGCGCTATCATTCCGAAATACACATTCCTAGTTGTTGATGCGATGACTGGTCAAGATGCTGTCAGTGTTGCTAAAACATTTGATGAGCGTCTCGCCATTGATGGAGTCATTCTTAGCAAACTTGATGGTGATGCGCGCGGTGGTGCTGCGTTATCAGTAAAGACCGTCATTGGAAAACCAATTGCATTTGCCGCAACAGGTGAGCGCATTGATGCGTTCGAACAGTTTCACCCAGACCGTATGGCTGGTCGCATCCTTGGTATGGGTGACGTGCTCACACTCATCGAGCAAGCAGAAAAAGTTTTTGAAGCAGACAAAGCAGAAGAAACTGCTGCCCGCATGCTCGAGGGCCAGTTCACACTGGAAGATTTTCTCGAGCAGTTACAGCAACTGAAAAAAATGGGTCCATTGTCCGGAATTATGGGAATGCTTCCTGGCATGCCAAAGGAAATGAAGGACGCCCAGGTCGGAGATGACCAAGTAAAACTCACCGAGGCAATTATTCGTTCCATGACCTCACACGAACGCCGGTCACCAGAAATTATTAATGGCAGCCGCCGCACTCGTATCGCTACCGGAAGTGGCACGCAGGTCGCAGATGTCAACAAACTCATCAAACAGTTCACTGAAATGCAAAAGATGATGAAGAAGATGGGAGGCCTTGCAAAGCCGCAAGGTAAGCAGGGCAAGGGAAAGAACAAGGTCAGCACCCGTCAGGCCATGCGTGAGCTTGGCGACATGTTTGGTGGCGCTGGCGGCCCAGGTGGGTTTCCTGGCATGCCAGGGGCTGGCGGGCCCGGCCAGTTTCCTCCTTTTCCAAAGTAGCCATCTCGTTGGAGGAGGGCTTTGCACCGCTAGCCTTACCTAGTCCCGAACTGGGTCCTTTCAGGAGAAAATCGCACCATGGCAGTGAAATTGCGCCTAACACGAGTTGGCAAGACCAAACAACCTCAGTACCGCGTTATCGCGGCCGATTCTCGTCGTGCCCGTGATGGCCGATTCATCGAGATCCTCGGTCAGTACAACCCACGTACCGAACCATCGACAATCACTATCGACAACGACAAAGCTGTCAAGTGGCTCATGGAAGGCGCACAGCCAACAGAGCGTGTTCGTAAACTTCTCGAAATCAGTGGGGCGTGGGCGCAGTTCACCGCCGCACGAGCAAAGTAACCCGTGTCTGATTTCGACAACGCAAACACTCTTGAAGCCCCCATCGCAACTGCGGTGCTTGCACACATCGTGCGCAGCATTGTTGATGATGCAGATGCAGTGAACGTCACTTCAGGTCCTGGTAAGGGCGACAAGATCCTCCTCGAGGTTCGTGTTGGTCCTGGTGATCTTGGTCGCGTGATTGGTCGTCGTGGTCGTACTGCACAGAGCATCCGCACAGTTGTCCGCGCAGCGGCAACAAACGACGATGTCGATGTCGACGTCGACTTTGTCGACGCCTAAGCAATTTGCTTCCCAACTCTGCGCCTGAGGGCCTTTTAGAGGTCGGTCGGATTGGAAAGCCTCATGGCGTTCGTGGCGATGTCTTTCTTTCTCTTACTTCTGATTTAGAAGAACGCCGTTCTGTCGGCTCTGAACTCATCATTGTCGAAGGTGGAATCCAACGTACGTTGACTATTGCAACTGTTCGTGCGCAACAAGATCGCTGGGTTGTTCACTTCGAAGGCATCGATGACCGCAATGTCGTTGAAAAACTAACGAACAAATATTTGTATGCAGAACCTATTGAAGGTGCCGAAGGTTTGTGGGTGCATCAACTTATTGGTTCGGAGGTGTTTGACAAATCCGGCACATCGTGGGGTCCATGCACAGGCGTACTCCATAACCCTGCTCACGACTTGTTAGAGCTGGCATCAGGTGTCTTAGTGCCAATTCCCTTTGTGGAGTCATGTATTGATGGCATCACGGTCATTAATCCGCCAGAAGGTCTGCGCGAAGCTCTGTTATCTGACACATCTAACGACGAGGAATAGGTAGCGTCGCAGGTAATGCGTATTGATGTCTTTTCAATCTTTCCCGACATTGTCGACGGATTCTGCACACACAGCCTGTTGGGGCGTGCTCGCGAAACAGACGCCATTGTCGTTCGCACTCACAACATTCGTGACTACGCGACGGATGTTCATAAAACTGTTGACGACAATCCGTTCGGCGGCGGCGCTGGCATGCTCATGCGTCCCGAACCAATTTTTGCAGCAGTTGAAGCAGTGCAGCCCCCACGTCCGTTGTTGCTTCTCGGCCCTGGTGGTCAGCAGTTCAATCAGCAGATGGCTCAGACCTTGGCCGCCTCGGGTGGTTTCAGCATGCTGTGTGGTCGGTACGAAGGCGTTGACCAACGCGTGCGCGAGCACCTCGTCGACTATGAAGTGTCAGTGGGCGATGTCGTGCTCGCTGGCGGGGAAGTAGCTGCCTGTCTCATCATTGAAGCTGTGACTCGCCTAATTCCTGGCGTTATGGGTAATGCCATTTCGCCCGTCACCGAGAGCTTCGGAGCAGAAGGGCTGTTAGAAGAACCTCAGTACACCCGCCCTGCTGAGTTCCGAGGTTTTGAGGTTCCTGAGGTCCTGCGTGGGGGAGACCATGGCCGGGTGGCTGCCTGGAGGCAGGCCCAAGCCCTGTGGCGCACCCTGCAACAGCGCCCAGATCTCATCGAAGCCCGTGGCGGGCTGACGAAAGATGAACTCGCCTTGTTGGAAGGGGTGGTCTTTGCCTCGTATCCTTCAATGTTCCCTACGGAATGACCTTTTCCTTCGGTCAACCGCACACATCACAGTTTGAAAGCACGCAATCATGAAGATCACAGACATCGTTGACAACCAAAACAAGCGTGAAGACATCCCTACCTTTGGTCCAGGAGATGAAGTCAAAGTGCACGTACGCGTTATCGAGTCGGGTAAAGAGCGTGTGCAGATTTTCCAGGGCAACATTCTTCGTATCCAAGGTTCCGGAATTTCAGAGACCTACACAGTTCGTAAAGTCAGCTACGGCGTTGGCGTCGAGCGCACCTTCCCTATGCATGCTCCTTCAGTAGCAAAGATTGAGGTTGTTCGTCGCGGTGATGTTCGTCGCGCGAAGTTGTACTACCTCCGTGATCGCGTTGGTAAGGCCGCCAAGATTCGTGAGAAGCGCGAGGCGTAAGCCTCTTGCTTCAAGAGACACGGAAATCATTCAAATGAATACCGATGATCTCGACAACTTTGAAGCGGACCGCGAGTACAAACTCGCCCAGGAATACCAAGACGTCGTCGGCATGTTCAAATATGCCGTCGAAACAGAACGCCGGTTTTATTTGGCCAACGAAGTCAAGGTGAATGTCACCGGTGACAGCGCACGGCCGCTTATCGAAGTGGAAATGACCGACGCATGGGTATGGGATATGTACCGCAAGACCCGATTCATCCCCACAGTACGGGTGCTGAGTTTCAAAGACGTCAACGTGGAAGAACTGCCGTCAACCGTTCTACTGAATCCGAACGAGATTTAGCAACAATTCGCCTTGCCCGAGCGCGGTGGGCAGAACAACGCGCAGCCGATTGGTATGTGTCTCACGGGTTCACAGTTATTGCACGTAATTGGACCATGCGAGGTGGAGAACTTGACGTTGTCGCCAGGCTCGGAAACATCATTGCAGTGTGTGAAGTTAAAGCTCGTGCTACGAACAACTTTGGTTCGCCATTAGAAGCGATGACGGAACTAAAACAGCAACGTGTGCGGCGAGCAGGTTTTGCATTTGTTCGCACGCTTGAGGAGTCAGGACTTCACGTTCGATTCGATGTAGCAGCAGTGCTAGGAACGAAACTAGAAATGTTCGAAAACATTTTCTGAATCAGCGAGTAGCGCCAGTGTCGCGCCGTTGCCAGCATGCATGGTGCCAATGGCGCCGTAAGTCAGGCGCGTCGCGTGGCACCGCAACGGTGTGTCCCATGCCTGCAGGAATCTCCTGGTTGCATCCGGGACACGCGTATTCCTTCAGCGCTTCGTATGGTTGAACACGACGCGTATCAACCTCGCCGTAGAGATCAGTCCAAATGTCACGAGCCATGGTGGTTACCCGAGAAATGCCCAGGTCACGAGCACAAACGCAACACAGATGGCCATTGCTACAAACCACACATCGCTTTTGCGGGCCACTTGTTTGCGTGTCGGATTAAATCCCATTCATTTAGTATCGCGGCACAACCACCGTTCTGCACGGACTCTCGGTGAGTAGCGTGGAGTCAATGCGCCGCGCCATCACTGCCACCACTCTCGTGGCGTTGTTTCTTGGCATTGGCGCACCTGCATTGGTGAGCGCCGAAACGACCACGACCACAGAAGTGCCCGCTGCCACCATAAGTACAAGTTCGACCAGCACTAGTTCTACAACTACGTCGACCACAACGACGGTGCCTACTGCGGTTACCACAGTGCCAGAAGGCTGTGCGTTGCCTCTTGTTGCTCAGGCAGTCTTCATCGGGGCCATTGCATCTCTTGATCCGGTGGCTGCGGTGTTCACGGTGACGCAAGTGCGTGCCGGAACCCTTGATGGCTACATCAATGGCAATTCTGTTGAAGTGCGATACGGCCGTGACGTGAAGTATCTGGAAAAGAACAAGACCTACATTGTTGGTGTTGCTCTCGACAGTGTGACTTCGAAGTTGTCGTCAACTATTCGTAATTCGAATGAACTTTTCGGTGGCGCCGAAGTGGTGGGCTCAAATGTTCGTTGTCCGAAGTTTGAAGCCGCAGCGCGAACATTGCACAACGATGGTTCCAGTATTGACTCCGGACTATTCGTCACAATCTTTGACCAACCAGCGCGATTGTTGGCCGCATTGGTGCTACCCACGTTGCTTGTTTTTCTCGCGCTGCTAGCCCTTGTGTGGTTTCGTCGCGGAATGCGTCGGTAAACGATTTAGCTAGGCAGTAAATGCTGCAGTAGCTAAGGCGCGCAGTTCGGTGACGGCGTGTTTAAGACCCTCCGGGTCGCGATACAACGCACTTCCTGCAATCAGAACGTTTGCTCCGGCTTTTGCAGCGCCTGCAATGGTTGTCGGCGAGATGCCGCCGTCAACTTCCACATGCACAGAGTCGCCGAGACCGCGCGCTGTAATCATGTCGCGCACTTGGCGAATCTTTGGCTCCATA
>SHUR01000005.1 GCA_009694565.1 Ilumatobacteraceae bacterium
TATGGGTCAGCGTCAAGGTGTAGGAATGGGGCAATCTTTGCTACGCGTGAACGCACATCACGTTGTAACAAGATTTGAGAATCTTGAGTAATGAGATTTGAACCGAAAAGGTTGAACTCACCAAAATTCACCGCAAGGGCAACCCGTCGAACGAAACTGTTGACTTTGATTCCGCCATCTCCAACAAACGATGTTTGATTGCCGCCAGCACACGCTTGCTCTTTTTGAGATGTCTTTACTACGGCATATTCACCTAGGCGATCGCCAAAGTAAATCTGGGGCTTTGTAACTTTGAGATCAATATATGAAGGACGTCCGTCCTCGGTGGCCAGACTGGCAGGAGCTGCGATAACACCACACCCATGTGTGTAAATAAGGTGGCGTGATACCCAAGTACGGTTCGGGATTCCTGCAGGGTTTAATTCGCGTGCAGCAACTAATACTTGTTGCACGCGGCCATCAACCGAGTAACGATCAACATCAAGATCGTTGACTGTATAAAACGATGTCAGCCCTTGGTCAAGAGCAAAACGATCAAGCATCTGAGCCGGATCAAGTTGGCGCACATCACGTAGCGCTGCATCATTCGTTGTGACATCAGCAGTGCTGATCGAACTAAATGTGGTGTCCTCTCGGGCCACATCTGCGATTCCCATTGCTGCCTTTGTGGCGACAATGTTGTGTTGAATAAACGGCAACTCTCGTGTACTTACGTTTGGCTGCACAACAAATCGTTGAATGATTGCTGGGTACACCGTGCCGACAGCCAACGCAACAACAACCCAAAGTCCAATCGCAAGAACTGGCAAACGCCAACCCTTCTGGCGGATGTTCCACAGCAACAAGGCAGTTACGGCAAGTGACACCAAGACCATTAAGTTCAGTGCCGGCAATTGTGCGTTGACATCGGTGTACAACGCACCACGTACAACACCGCGAGTTGATGACGTCAGTTGATATTTTGACAACCAATAATCCGCAGCGCGCAGAAGAGTTCCAACTGCAAGAAGCACCGACAAATGTACTTTGGCTTGCGACGTCACGCGTTGTACGCGATCTTGAGGACGAATACTGCCATTTATGAAATGAAAGGCGGTGGTAATAATTGTGACGAGAATAAGTGCGCCAAAAGCCCACGACACTACAAACTGCGCGAACGGTAAACGAAAGACATAGAAGCCAACATTTGCTTTGAATTGTGGGTCCCCAACTGCAAAAGCCTGACGATTGCGGAACATGGTCCACTCTTGCCATTGGCTCGAAGCAGGTAATCCGAGCATGAGGGCAATAAGTACGGCCAATGCGATTCGTAATTTTCCACGACTTTTCGCAGTCAATTCACGAAGACGAATGATGGTCTGGTCTTCTGGCGTATTTGGCAGTGTCAATGGTGCAAGGCGATCTGCAATAAGAAGGTTGACCCATAGGAAAAGAAAACAACCAATTGTAAACACACCAACAAGTTCAGCTTTACTGCGTAAAATTGCCCAGTACACATCACTTCGACCGACACTGTTGAACCACAACACATTCACGTAGAACGACGACATCGTCTTTGCGCTGAAGACAAGAAGCAAAACGAGTCCGACTACAACTGAGACCACAATTCGGCCACGAGAGGGCTTACCGAAATTAGGAAGTCGAAATACAGGGCCGGTGGGGCCGCCAGGAAGGTCTGATGAGTTACGCACGCATCAGGACGCTAGTCCTGAACGGGGCAAACTAGGCATCGGCAGCCCGCATGGGCAGGTGGATGACTGTGACCCGTGGGGAAATCATCACCACGAACAATTGGGCCACCAAGCGAATTATCTTCACATTCACTGCAGCAGTTGGCATCTGGCTCGGCCATCCACGTGATGCGGCTACCTGGCTCGAGGGCAAGGTACGCGCCATGGCTATACGACGAACAGGCAATGTCGTCCACATGAGAATTGATTCTTTCCGTCTTCCAAATGCGATACAAGTCACGTATGAGCCCAAGCAAGACATCCCGATCGCCTTCGGCTTCGCCAATTGCGATACGAGCATCTTCACGGAACCCCGCAATTAAACCTGCGGTGATGGCCGAGAGAGCGTGAGCGGCAATAGCCTTTTGGGTAACACGACGGCTTGAACCACCAGCTGCCTTCACAGACTTTGCGCCAGCACTTGCAGCCGCCATGGTGTCTTCTGCGACTGCAGTTGCGTATCGAGCGCTATGTTCTGCTTCAGTTCCAAGCACTGCATCGATATCCAACGATGTCCGCTTTGCGCGAACATGGCCAAGAACGGTGTTTTGTTCGTCGGCAAGTACCCGCTTCAACTTTCGAGCCATTGTCACAACTACCGGTGACAGTTCTTCGTCGCGCGCTTCAAAGCGTGCAGGATCTACAACAGGAACAGTGGGCTTTGCCGCCACCTTTTTAATTGCCTTTGGCGCTGAGGCTTTCACAGAAGGCTCAGCGTCTTTCACGATGTCTGACACGGTTGTTGCTTTTGCAGCGACATCAGCGGTGCTGCCCGCGCGTAACTTTGCAAAAATATCGTCGACAGCGACAACGCCTTTCTTCGCAACCGGAGCAACAACTGCTTCTTCGGCCAGCATTTCGAGTTCAGGCATGTCGACAGAACGTCGTCCGCGACCGAACAGCGACACCACATTGGTATGAGAAGTTTCCGTCAGTTCTACCGAAACATCATCATCAACTGATGGAGCGATATCGGCTGGTGTATGCACTGGGTGAAGGACATCAACAATCTGAGTTTCATAGATTACTTGAACACTGGCTTCTTCTGTGATGTCTTCTACTTCTACTTCAGACTCATGATCGAAAATAACAACATTAGTAATAACTTCTGCTGGTTCTTCTGCAACGATTACTTCTTCACGATCAAACATTTTTACCGAAGGATGTTCAGAATTAATGATGGGCACAGGACCAGTAGTAGGTGACAAATCCACAATGAATTCAGGCTCATCATGAGCATCGGTGAGTCCGCCGATGACATCTTCACTGGCGATACGCGCGCGCTCAAACGCATTCATAAGACGGTCACGGCCATGAAGAAGTTGTTCAATCTGTGAGCGAGCAGCATCACGGCGACGGGACAATTCGGACAAGACTTTTTCACGATACTCGCGTGCCTCGTTAACCATGTCACGGCCTTGTTGCTTTGCCATTTCAATTTCAGATTCAGCGTCTGAGCCTGAGTCTTCACGGATGCGAGCTGCTTCTAAGACTGCAGATTCACGAATACGCACTGCATCTTCTGCGGCGTCTTTTACAAGGCGAGTTGCAGACTCTTCAGCACGGTCCCGAATTTGTGTACTCGCGTCACGAGCGGCCGTAAGCACACGTGCTGCTTCTTCACCGAGCAATGTGGTGACCGTCTCCTCATCGAGTTGTCCAGGAGCCGACAAGCCCCTTGTTTGCATGGCGCGCATCTCACTTTCAAGGAAGCGCTCACGCTCTTGAAGGCGGGCCATCTCGGCTGCCACCATTTTGAGAAAATCGCGTACCTCAGCCTGGTCGAACCCCCGGCGACCGGTGGGAAACGCAGCCGAGCCCACCGCTGTGGGCGACGAGGGGTCGGGTCGGGAGAACGAGATAGCCATTAGGCTTCTACAGTACGACTCTCAGGGTGCCAAATGGTGGCATTATCCACAGGCCGCTCAGGCGGTGGTAGCGCTCAATGCATCGCCACCGTGAGTACGTAGCACCGCCAGTGCTTCGTCCAGAGTTGCAATTTGCACAATTTCGACCTGTGTGCCGACCGCCTGACGGGCCCGCTTCATCTCATCGACTGATTGGCCGGCTGGAACGAGGAAGAGGTCAGCACCCGATGCGTTGACTGCGACAGCCTTTTGTAGCAGTGCCCCAATCGCACCAACAGAGCCATCTTCGCTGATTGTTCCCGTCGCCACCACGCGAGACGTGCCCATCAGATTGCCACTCGTAAGTTCATCGAGCAACGCCAAAGTGAATGCAAGCCCGGCCGAAGGTCCGCCAATATCACTTGTTGAAATCTGGACCTCAAATGGCAACGACACAGTACGAGTATCTGCTGGAACGAAGCCAATAATCGGACGAGTGCGATTATCAGCATTTGCCATCAACTGCACAATGCGCTTCTCGGCCTTTGCTGCGTCCGGAGTTGCTGCTTTTGCGTCATACGGAATCACCGTGAGTTCCACTGTGTCGCCGACGGCATGATTCTTCATCTGCGCCGCAAGGTCAGTCAATGTGGGTGTCGCTACTCCATCGAAGTGAGTAATGATTTCCCCGACTTCAAGATTTGTGCACGCAGCATTATTCTTGGGCGCACCGTCGCAGACCAGTTCTTTAATAACTACTCGACCCAAAACAAACTTGACGTCAAGCCCGAGTTTCTTCATTGCGACATACTCGGCAACTTGTTTTGCTCCGATCATTGCTTGAAATCCCAGCCGCCGGGAGGAGCTTGGTGTGCCCGTCCCGAAATGCTCCTCGTAGGTATCTACTTGCACATACGGGTCAATCCACCCAAGAACGCTGTCGAGAATGGATAATTGACCGCCAAAAGCAGTGACAAACTTAATTCCGTTTGTCGTGCGGAATCGTTCCGGAACTTTTGCCCCTGCCGATGATTTAGTGAACTCAATTCGTGGGGCCACTGTCATCGCTTCGCCAGGTGCCAGTTCGAATCGTTGAATACGCACGGCTGCCATTACGACAATGCCGAATAACACAAGCCATGACAACGTAATTAGTGGCAGGGCGAATCCCAGGCCACGCGTTGATGTGGAACGACGTGGTGGGACTGGCGGTACAATCGTGTTGTTCATGAGTACATCAATCCTTTCATCATCCTTGTTTGCCATCACCGCTACAGGTGCTGGAGCGCGTGCTGTGTGGGTTGTGGCCCTGGCCTTGGTAGCGCTTGCATTTATCGACCGTATGAAGCCTGCCACGCCGCGACGTAGTGCGGTGGTGCGGGTTGACAATAAACCCACTCCTCTCTATGCCGAACCAGAGCGCGATCAAAAATGGAAGACACTCGCCCACCTTTCTGGTGGCGCAATCATCCTCGGAGCCCTTTTTGCCTGCATCCTTGGTTTCATGTTCACCATTGCATTCGAATTTGTGGGTGGGCTCCTTCGGGCCTAGTCCGCCATGTCAGATAATTTTCGATTTGATGTCATCGCAGCCGGGTTCTCTGGTGACTCGTCAGTGGCGCTCGAGGCTCTGCACCATGAAGATGGCACTGTTCGTGCTAGTGCCTTGCGCGCTCTTGCGCGCATAGGAACTTTGACTGCAGAGATTCTTGCTCCATATATTCAGGATTCCCATGTTGAGACCAGACGTACGGCTGTGGAATTGGCAGTTCCTTTCCGCTCAGTCAATGTGCATCAGTGCATCGATGACTCAGATGTTTTTGTGGCCGAAATGACTGCATGGTGTGTGGGTGAACGCATGTCCGCAAGTGACATTGAAATCGAAACTCTCATTGATCGCACTACATCACACAAGGAGGCCGTGGTTCGCGAAGCGTGTGCGGCTGCACTTGGGTCACTTGGCGACGCACGCGGACTGCCTGCAATTCTTGCGGCATGTTCCGATAAACCCGCCGTGCGTAGACGTGCCATCTTGGCACTTGCTCCATTCGAAGGCGACGAGGTAGATGCAGCCTTACAACGCGCGCTTGAAGACAAAGACTGGCAAGTGCGCCAGAACGCCGAAGATTTACTGAACCCTCGTGGTTAGTTATTTTTGCGCGCAGCGATAGCTGATAGTCGTGCAGTTTCGCATGCGCTGCGAACATGACATCCATCAACATGATCATTCACTAGGCCCATCGACTGCATGAATGAATACACCGTGGTCGGGCCAACAAATTTCCACCCACGTTTCTTCAGGTCCTTTGACAATGCCGTGGCTGATGGTGACAAAGAAGCAACGCCAGATGCATGCGTTGAATTACCTTCGCGGCCAAACGGTACGTCTGATGCATAACCCCAGATGAAATCAGTCAATGATCCAGTTTCATCGATAAGGTCCAAGGCCCGACCCGCATTAGTAATGGTCGCTTCTATCTTGCCTCGATGGCGAACAATGCCTGTGTCTTCCAAAAGACGATTGATGTCGCGTTCAGAGAATCGAGCAACCTCATCCATATCGAATGCGTGAAATGCCCCACGAAAGTTTTCGCGTTTGCGCAGAATGGTCAACCATGACAATCCAGCTTGAAATCCTTCAAGACATAGTTTTTCAAAAAGTCGAGTGTCGTCAGCAACTGGACGACCCCATTCGGTGTCGTGATATTTGATGTATTGCTCATCATCACCTGGCCACCAACAACGCTGAGTACCATTTTCAGTTGACCGTAACCATTCATTCGTCACACCAGAAGCGTAGGTGGCTACTGCAGCACACGTATTCACCCAATTGTCACCCCGTGTGACCTCGGACATGGCTAGGGGACTACGGTGAACTTATGGCTACAGAGACTCTGGTTCCCGGATTCACCAATAAGAGATTGTGGATCGTTCTTGGCGCCTTGGCTCTTGCCGTCATGCTGGCAAATCTTGAGACATCCATTATCGCCACTGCACTTCCCACAATTACCGGACAGTTCAATGCCTTCGAAAGTTTTGCGTGGGTAGGAACCGCATATATCGTCACGTCAGCAATTAGCACTCCACTCCTTGGAAAACTGTCTGACCTTTACGGTCGTCGACTTATCTTTCAATCCACCATGGCAGTTTTTCTTGTCGGTTCACTTTTGTGCGGTGCATCACAAACAATGGGTCAACTCATCGCAGCTCGGGCCTTCCAAGGAATGGGCGGTGGCGGAATTCAAGCACTCGCATTTGCGATTCTCGGCGACATTCTTCCGCCACGCGAGCGCGGTCGGTACATGGGGTACTTCACACTTTCATTTGTTGGTTCAGCACTCCTCGGACCACTGATCGGTGGAATCATTATCGATCATGCAAGTTGGCCATGGATCTTTTACATCAACATTCCTTTTATCATCATCGTTGCTGGCATCTGCCATTTCGCACTCAGACTTCCGTTCAAACGCCGTACAGCAAAACTTGACTTCCTAGGTGCTGGCTTACTCTCTCTCACCATTGCGTCACTGATGATTGGTCTCGAAGAAGGACGACAAGGTTGGACCCAACAACACGTTCTGATTCTTCTTGTTATCGCACTCCTTGGTCTTGCCGCATTCATCAAAGTAGAACAACGGGCCGAAGAACCAATGATTCCCCTGCGACTATTTTCAAATGATGTCGTTCGCACATGTGCGCTTCTTGGAATGTGTGCCGGTGTAACGACCTATGGCGCAGGTGGGTTTTTGGCGTTGTACTTCCAAGACTCGCTTCTGGTTTCTCCCACGGAATCAGGACTACGCATCCTGCCGCAAATGCTTGGCGTCACAATGGCGACATTCGGAATCGGTCGCATTATTGCCAAGACGGGCAGATACAAAATATTTCCAATCGTTGGCAGTGTTCTTTCAGTCTTTGGCCTGATTGGTATTGCACAAATCACGGGAACAACTCCCTATTTGTACCTCGTAATTCCAATGATCTTCTTGGGCTTTGGTTCTGCATCAATCTTTACAACCACATCAATTGCTAGTCAGAATGCGGTTGAGTTCTCTGACCTTGGTGTTGCAACTGCAACGGTGCTGTTCTTTCGATCACTTGGCGGGTCATTCGGACTCGCAATATTTGGCACAGTGTTGAACTCCACTATCCGCAGTGAAATTCCCAAGCGAATCACAATTGAGCCGGATAAAGCTTCTTCTCTAATTCGATCGCCGGAACAAATCGCTACATTGCCCCTTGCGTCAAAGCAGGCAGTGATTGAAAGTCTTGCATTAGGGGTCAGCCGAATCTATTGGCTCTGCGGTGCGACTATGGCTATTGCCTTGTTGCTGGCACTTACCCTGCGCGAACAACCGTTGCGGCTACGCGCTGGATTATCTGACGCCATGGAAAGCGTGGACGCATAAGTGCGAAAAGCCCACGTTCTACGGTGAGGTTGTCAATAGAGAAACCCTATTCCTATTGGCTCTGTCGCCAAGTTGTACACCTCGCTGTTCTCAGGAACGAGGTCACATGTCTCTCACACTCCGTGTCGCCACCATTTGTCCCGTCGTGGAAAAAATTGATTACTTGCTCGTAGTCCAGCTCACAACCGAATTAGTTCGTGTCCACTCTTTGGGACAGAGTTAATTACTGGGGTTCTGCAATCAAAATTGGGATGATGCGCGACGTCTTATGTTTGTATTCGTTGTACTGGGGGAAAACAGCAGCAGAACGTTCCCACCACACATTGTATTCGTCACCTTGTACTTCGCGAACCGTAACGTCGAATGGTGCCGGACCATCTTGAACCAGAACCTCAGTTGGGTTTGCAATCAAATTCGAGTACCAATCAGGATTTTCAGCCGCTCCGCCGCGTGATGCCACCAATGCATACGAGCCTTCGTGTTCAACACGCATTAGTGCAATCTTTCGCACGTTGCCACTTTTTACACCCCGCATAGTGACGATGATGACTGGGATGCCGGTCTTAAGAAGAGTGTTTCCTACTGTGCCTGCAGACTTTTCGTACTCTTCGACTTGATTACGTACCCATTCAAGAGTGCTAGGGACGTATCTGCCTTCAAGTTGAGCCATACCGGAACCATAGTGGAGGGCGTTCAGCTTTTAGAAGTCGTAGCGGTAGACGTTTGTTTCACGAACTGCGAAGCCAAGGCGTTGATACAAGCGATTTGCAGCCTCTCGAGATGGACGTGATGTCAGCTCAACCGTAATTGCTCCACGATGACGAGCTTCCAGAATCGCTGCTTGATTTAACGCTTCCCCAACACCGTGGCCTCGAGCCGCAGAATCAACCACAACATCTTCAATCCATGCACGTACTCCGGTGGGAATACGAAATGTTGCAAGGGTAAGAGACCCAACAATATGTTCGTCGTGTCGCGCTATGAAGAGAACAGTCGACGGTGACGCAATGATCTCAGCTAACTGCTCTTGTGTCGGCGGCTTGTTCGAGGTTGATAGTTGCGGAACGAGACGGTTGAAGGCGTCGATCAATTCGGCATTAGCAATAGTGGCTTGTTCAACGACAACGGACATATACCCACCTTGCCACATTTACCCCAGTTATCGGGCGACATCGGCGAGCCGATATTCTTCACACATGTCATCAACACATATTTCGCGAGTATTGGCTGGGGTTCTTGAACCGGTTACCGGACAGGTGTATTTCTCCCCCGAGTGCCATGGCAACTACCAAAAATTGGGTTTCGAGGCGAGTCCACGAGAACTGAACGGAGTCATGGCCCCTGATGGTCCGGCGTACTTCACTAGTCGTGGATCAGTCATGGGACAGGTGCCAGGAAATGTAGTCGCTGCAGCATTTGCAGTGTTCAAACCAGAGGTGGTGTTGCCATCTGTTGCATACGGTTGGACACTTACTGACGCAGGAACAATCTGTGCTGCACGCGATGACGGCGCAATTGGTCAACTGCACCGCATCATCGGTGAAAATCCAGAAGGCGCATCTCGCGCGCGCTCATTACTCTCGCGTGCAACTGCAGTACTTCGTCCCGAAGGTCGCGCACTATTTGCTGGTGTGAGTTCATTAGCAATGCCAGGTTCACTCGTTGGAGATATTTGGCGACTGGGTGACATGCTGCGTGAGTATCGCGGAGACAGTCACACTGCAGCATGGATTAGCGCCGGATTCACCGCATGTGAGATTGGAGTCCTCAGTGAATTGTTCTGGGGAATGGGCATCAAGACCTACAGTCGTAGCCGAGGATGGAACGAAGCAGACTACGACGAAGCGATTGATCGCTTGTTACGAGACCGTCTTATTACAGACGATGGAACCCTCACCACAGCGGGTCGCGCCGAGCGCGAATTAGTGGAGCAAAACACCGACAAACAAATGGAATGTGTAGTGCATGCGCTTGGCTCTGATATCGACGAGTTAATTGCTATTTTGAAGCCGTGGGGAGCCTCAATTCGAGAGAAAAAGGGCTATCCAGCAGCAGGCCCGCACGATCTGGCAGAAGCAGCTAATTAGTGAAATCTCCGGCGATTTTCGGCGATAGATTTTGAAGGAATGACGGCTTCAGATCACGTCCGCTGGTTATCGCAACCAACACTTCGCAGCCCTGCCGTCATCGCGGCTTTTAGCGGCTGGAACGATGCTGCCGACGCCTCAAGCACTGCAGTACGCACTCTCATTGATGCATGGAACGCCGAACCTCTCGCTGAAATTGATCCAGAAGAATTCACCGACTTCGCAACAATTCGTCCATCTGTTCGTTTGCTTGATGGAGTTACTCGCACCATTGTGTGGCCAAAGGTCAGTCTGTGGCATGCAAGTACACCTGGTGCAGACGTCATTTTGATTCTCGGACCAGAACCAAGTTTGAAATGGCGCTTATTTACTGAGCAGATTGTCAGCGTTGCTGCTCGTTTTGAGGCATCAATGGTGTTGTCGCTCGGCGCATTACTTGCTGATGTTCCTCACTCTCGCGAAGTTCGCATCATGGGCACCGCAAGTGACCAACCCACTATTGAGAGATTCGATCTGCAACGTTCGCGATATGAAGGACCAACCGGAATAGTTGGCGTCTTGCACGATGCGTGCTCACAAGCATCTATTCCATCGGCTTCGTTGTGGGCTGCTGTGCCTGCGTATGCATCACAAATCCCTTCGCCAAAGGCAGCAAGTGCCCTAATGGCACGCGCCGGAGAAATCATCGGCACACCTGCTCCACTTTCCGCACTGCACAACTTCGTTGTTGCGTACGACAACAAAGTCAATGAACTTATCGAAGATGACGATGACCTTCGTGAATATGTTGAACGTCTTGACTCTATGGGTGACGATATCTTCGATCAAGAAGATTCACCGCAACTTGAATTTGAATTTGGTGAAGACAATAGCGAAGAAACTGAAGATAGTGCACACTCTCTTGTCGATGAAGTCGAACAATTCCTACGTGATCAGGGTACAAACTAATTACTTTGTATGATCGCCGCGCCACATGTGCTCGCGCGGAGCATCAAACGTTGCGGGATTAATGTCGCCAGCAATCGCTGCAAAGGCCATATCGCCCCACCATTGTGCACCGGCTGTCGGAGTTGGAAGTTCATCGGGCCCAAACCAGCCCACATCGCCTGTTTCTAAAGGATGTCCTTGTAGTTCCCCGCCAGTTGGGCGCAGATGGAACAACAGCATGTACATGCCAAACCGTGAGAAACCCATCCGCATGCCATCAACAACACCGAGCAGTTGCAATGGCTCGGCAATAATGCCCGTTTCTTCTTCTACTTCTTTCATGGCTACTTCAGCTGGCGAATACCCAACATCGGCCCAGCCGGTGGGGTACAACCACACTCCACTGTCTTTTCGTTGCACAAGAAGAATCTTTCCTTCTTCGTTTCCAACAATTGCTCCGATTGCAACTTTCGGAGTGACGTATCCAGGAATACCCTCACCGACTGATTCCATCCACTCTTGAACAAAATGGTCTTGTTCGCGACGCACCTCTAAAGCATCGTCTGCTGCCACTTTGATATCTGCAGCAACTTTGAGTACTTCTTCGTATCGTTCTTTCTCGTACAAGCTTTGCGTGAAGCCCATTCCGGTGCGTGCAATGGCTGCAAGAGTTTCGCTCCATCGAATGAGATCTTTAGTGAAGTATTGCGGTTCTGCATCGCTCATAGATTTCACCTTACTGGGTAGAGGGGCAACTACTTCTCGCTAAGGGAGTACAAAATAGCGCGAGAAATTTCATTCTTATATGCCTCATCATTTATTCGGCCACCATTCGCTTCCCGCACATAAAAGGAGTCGACGACTTCGTTTCCGAGGGTTAATACCCGGGCATGACGAATGTCGAGTCCGCAATCAGCGATTGCTTTCGTAATGCGATGCAATACTCCGACCATGTCTGGCGCTCGCACTTCGAGGAATGTGGCATTCGATGATGCAGAGTCGTCAAAACGAACTGTCGGCGCAGCAGGTGCAAGCGCAGACGTTGCACGACGAGGTCGCGCATTTGCTGCACGATCTGCAAGGCGCGAATCAAGTGCTAGTCGCCCAGAAAGCGCAAGGTGAAGATTTGTCTCAATCGGTTCCCAGTCAATGTCACCATGTTGACTTGAGACTCGAAATTCCGATGCAGCCATTCCCTGTTCATCTGAATGTGCTTCAGCGCCCAAGACATCCATGTTGTACAGCGACAGAACTCCGGCAACACGACTGAAAGTTCCGGGTTTGTCAGGGCTCACAACAGTGACACGATCTGGTTGAGTGCGGATAGCAATATCGCCAGCTGCCATAAGTTCAAGTACCGACGCATCCGGGAAAAGTCGCCACATAACTTCTGTCATATCGCCACCACCCAATACATGTCGGGCACGTTCAACCAAGAGCGCAACAAGTTCTGCTTTCCAGTCACTCCATGCCGATGGGCCTGTCGCTAACGAGTCAGCCTGCGTGAGTGCATGTAAAAGGTCAAGGACAACAGATGATTCCAAGTGTCCAGTCACCATGGTGATGGTGGCGTCATCAGACAAGTCACGCCGCGTAGCGGTATCGGCTAGTAACAAATGATGTTCAATCAGCAAGCTGATCATGCGCTGATCTGATTCAGACATACCCATCCGCGGCCCAATGTCTGCAAATAACGCGATGCCAACTTCTGTGTGATCTCCCGGATATCCCTTACCGAGGTCATGAAACAGAGCGGCTAACACCAGCAAGTCAGGACGAACAACTCGATGCACTAATTCTGCGGCATTCGCAACGGTCTGCCACAAATGGCGGTCGACTGTGTACCGATGAAATGCGTTGCGTTGAGGCTTGCTACGAACCGACGCCCATTCAGGCAACACGCGTACCAACAAGTTTCGCTGATCCAACGATTCAAGAACGGGAATCGCTGCTTCGCCTTCAAGCAGTAGTGCAACAAGATCGTCACTAGCGCCGGCTGGCCATGGGTCAGGCCACTCAGGAGACAACTCACCCAGCCGATTTAAGGAGGTTCGGTCAATTCGTGCTCCGAGGCGCGCAGCAGCAGTTGCGACGCGCAACAACAACGTGGGGTCATCAGCAACATTGATTGCCTCATCAAGATGCACTTCACCATTAATGAGTTGTACTCCGGGAGCCAATGGTTGCGGAATAGGTGAACGATCCGGCGGTGGGTCGAGTTGAGCCCATGCTTCGTCGGCAATCCAGGCCACTTCACGTCCCACTTCAGCAATTGCTGCCATCAAGTCATCGTCAGTAGCAAAGCCGGCCATCGGTGCAACAGGCGCCTGGTCTTCCAATCGCAAGATTTCATTTGCTCTACCCACATGGCGATGCAGTGCAACACGAGCCCCAAGCAGGACCTCATTGCATCTGGCCAATTGGCCACGATCATCAGTTGACAGTTCAAGCCCGGCTTCTACCGCCCACTGCAATGCATGAATATCGCGCAAGCCACCAAGACCTTCTTTGAGGTTTGGTTCGAGCAGAAATGCAACTTCCCCATCCTTTGCGTATCGCTCAAGAATGCGCGTATGCAATTGCACCAGCCATTGACGTCCGTCTTTCTTCCAACTGGAAGAAGCTCCATGAATCAATTCGTTTCCAAGTTTCTGATTTCCAGCAATTACACGTGCGGTCACTAATGCTGTGGCTGTATCAAGATCAGAGGTGCACAACTGAATTGTCTCTTTGGGAGTACGAACAGCATGACCAAGCTTGACGCCGGCATCCCAAATTGGATACCACATCTTTGATGCGATATCGCCAATGTTCTTTACTGATTTATGCACCAGCAAAATGTCAAGATCGCTATGCGGTGCCAGTTCATGTCGACCGTACCCACCGACAGCAATCAGAACAATGTCGTCCCGTTTCTTTTCTGTGGCAGTGGCAGCATCAAAAATATCTGTCAACCACGCATCGGTGACATCGGATAATGCACGACACGCAGCAATACCACCCAATGAGATGTCAGCAATAACTTCAGCACGACTCGTCATGTCGGGATACTTCCATCAGCACGTCGGCGAGTCAGAATCATTGCAGCTTTCCAAGCACCCCATGAAATACCTGCTTCGTGCACCTCTTCACCTAGATCTCTCCAAGTCAATGGTCCAATGGAGTACACATCGTCAGGCATTGCTCGCAATTCATATTCATCGCGTTGAGCAGGTGCAACACCAAATCTCTGCAAGAGTTGGGTGGCAGAAGACGTCGATGCACGAAGTACATGCAGCGGGTTCAATTGTTGAGCATCAACATCAATAACCAATAATGCACGAAGATTCTTTTGAACGACATTGTGAGTAGTTTGCATTACCTCAGCCAACGAATATTGAAATTTGCTAGAACTCACGTCACAACTGGGCGAAGCGATCTCTGAGACTCGAGAGGCAATCCATGCCGGAACCGAACTGATTACAGCCTGATACAGGTCATCGGCATAGGGCTCTAGTTCGCATGCTTCAGGCTGGTTGACCATATCTCCTTGGAGTGTATGGAACCAGAACAAGCCACACCTCACGCGAAACAAAGTTGCAACAATTACCTCGGCCTCCACAGCGACTAAACATGAGACATGACACAGGCATTGGTATTAGCGGGCGGCGGTGTCACGGGTGTCGCGTGGGAAACGGGAGTTCTCTTGGGATTGCGTGATGCGGGACATGACATCATCGGCCACCTTGACCTCGTGGTGGGCACTTCAGCTGGTTCCACAGTGGGTGCCCAGATACTTTCTGGCACAGACCTTGCTCTACTCTTCGCACGACAGACCGCTGACAAGCACAATGAAATTTCTCCACAACTTGATTTGGATGCATTAGCAACCATCTTCGGTGAAATGGCTTTAGGTGGAACAACAACTGATGAACAACGCAGCCGAGTAGGAGAACTTGCCCTAGGTTCAACAACAGTTGATGAAGCAACGCGACGAGGTGTCATCGAAAAAAGACTGCCATCTCATGAATGGCCAACTACCCCATTGATACTTACTGCAATTGATGCGGTGACCGGAGAATTCGTGACATGGGACAAGGACAGTGGCGTCTCACTTGTTGATGCTGTGACTTCAAGTTGTGCAGTGCCGAGCGTGTGGCCGTGTGTCACCATCAACAAACGTCGTTACTACGACGGCGGATTACGAAACACTGCAAATGCATATTTGGCAACTGGATACACGGATGTCATTGTGATTGCACCAATGACCAGCGGACCCTCTCCCATAGTTAACGTCGAACTTGATGACCTCAGAGCCTCTGGAAGCACGCTTCGTATCGTCGTTGCCGACGCTGAAGCAGTTGAGGCAATGGGACCAAACTCACTTGACCCTGGCTTTCGTCGTGTTGCGGCAGAACACGGACGCAGACAAGGTCGAATCGCTACATTCTGAACGCACCTCATATTCCTAGGGAATTGGCAATATCACTAGAATTGTCACACCACCTATGGAGGTTTTATGACGTTTCATCCCACTACCCCTCAGGGATTTCCAGGCACCATTGGTCGCACGCTCGCTGAATCCACCCCATATTTCCCATCAGATGACACCAACAGCAATAAGCCAAACATTCTGATCGTGTTACTTGACGATGTCGGCTTTGCTGACTTCGGTTGCTACGGCTCAGAAAACGCAACACCCGTAATCGACTCCATCGCGCAGCGCGGTTTGCGCTTCTCAGGGTTTCACACCACAGCTATGTGTTCTACAACCCGTGCAGCAATTCACACTGGCCGTAACCATCACTCCGTTGGTGTTGGATGTCTTGCAAACTTCGACAGTGGTTACCCCGGTTATCGCGGAAAGATTGTAAAGGAAGCAGGAACGCTCGCTGAAATGTTGCGACCTCATGGATACCGCAATTACATGGTGGGCAAATGGCATGTCACCCCACTCACTGAAACAGGACCAACAGGACCTTTCGATGGTTGGCCACTTGCACGCGGTTTTGATCGCTTCTACGGATTTCTCGATGCCGAAACAGATCAGTTCAGCCCTGAGGTAGTACGCGACAATTCACACGTCACTGCACCTGGAACATATTGGACCGGCTATCACCTCACAGAAGATCTTGTGGACAATGCAGTTACTTATCTTGCAGACCACACTGCTGGTGCACCCAACTCACCATGGTTCATGTTGCTTGCACCGGGCGCGTGCCACGCTCCGCACCAAGCACCAGTACCAATCATTGATCGGTGTGAGCAGTATTACCTAGATGGTTGGGATGCAGCGCGCGAACGTCGTCTCGCAAACCAAATCAAACTTGGTCTGGTACCTGCTGGAACTGAACTTCCTGTGCGTAATGATTTTGTCTTGCCATGGGAAGACGTACCAGCAGAACAAAAGCCACTCTTTGTCCGCCTCATGGCCGCATACGCCGCAATGTTGGAACACTTCGATGAGAACTTGGCGCGAGTAATTGAGCAACTAAAAGTGTCAGGGCAGTTAGACAACACCGTCATCATGGTGATGAGCGACAACGGAGCTAGTCAAGAAGGTGGCCCGTGGGGATTCATTAATGCAATGGGACCCTTCAATTTGATTCCCGAATCAATCGAAGAAAAGATTGCAAAGGTTGGCGATATTGGTGGCCCCGATACTCATAGCAACTTCCCATGGGGTTGGGCCATGGCTGCCAATACTCCGCTGAAGCGTTATAAGCAGAACACTCACTCAGGTGGTATTCGAGATCCATTCATTTTGTCGTGGCCGGGTGTCGTGAAAGATGAAGGCGGACTTCGTCATAACTTCTGCCATGCAATCGACCTCGCCCCCACCATCCTTGACATGCTCGGCCTTGAAGCGCCAATCACAATCAACGGAATAAAGCAGATGCCGATTGAAGGAACGTCCTTTGCTCCAGTTCTTTCAAACGCCCAGGCCATTGTCAATCGTGGCCCGCAATATTTTGAAATGTTTGGTCATCGTGGACTTTGGGAAGATGGCTGGAAAGCTGTCGCATTCCACCAAATGGGAACTCCATTTGAAAATGACAAATGGGAGCTCTACAACCTCGATGTTGACTTCAACGAGTGCACTGACTTAGCTGAAATAGAACCTGAACGACTTTCTCGCATGATTGACATGTGGTGGGAAGAAGCCAACAAACACAGCGTGCTCCCGCTTGATGACAGATTCGCTCCACGCTTTGTTGAGAACGCAGAACGACATACTGGTGCACGAACCAACTACACCTTCTGGCGCGGTATGGGTCATTTACCTTCAGATGTTGCACCAGACTTGCGAAGTCGTTCGTACACCATCTCAGCGTTTATCGATGTTCCGAAAGATGGTTGTGAAGGCGTCATTATTTCTCACGGTGACCTCACCAGTGGTTACAGCCTCTTTATTCGTGAAGGCCATTTGGAGCATGACCTCAATATCGGTGGCTCACATCAGATGTTGCGTTCTGACAAACCCATCACACCTGGCACCCATACCGTTGGTGTGCGAATGAAGCGAAATGGAAATGAAGGAACGCTCACCATGTTCATTGATGATGTTCAAGTGGGAACGATGACCACCAACAACATCTTCTGGATTCTCATCTCGTGGTCGGGTCTTGATATTGGGCTTGACAGAGGAACACCCGTCAGCCATTACGAATCGCCGTTCTTGTTTACGGGTCATCTCACAAAAGTGGAAATCAGTCTTGACAATGATCAAGTGCTCGACTTCCATGGTGAAAGCCGCGCCACCATGGCGCGCGACTAACTACAACGTTATTTTCTGCCAGAGGCAGGAACTTCGCTAAACGGCATATCACGATCTATTTGAGGTTCTTTTGGCAAACCCAACACAAGTTCTCCGATGATGTTGCGCTGAATCTGATCTGTGCCACCACCAATTGATGTGAAATAGGCATTGAGTTGCGAATAGTTCGCATCGCGAGCCCGAGGATTCTGGTCTCCATCGAGAGAACCTTCTGCGCCGAGTAGTTCGCCCTGAATGTGACCAGCAAAATGCAAGATGCCCGACATATTCAATTTGCCTAACGACGCAAGCGGAGATGAGCCACCTGTTTCAGCTACTGCTTTTGCACGATCACCATTCCAGTCATTGGTCAATCGCATGCAATACAACTTCGCCAACTTCTGTCGAACGGTTGCATCAGTGTTCTTTCCGACTTCTTGTGCCAACTTCACCAATGACAAATCTGGAGAAGGAATATTGCCCATTGCTGATGCAGTCGCTCCGCCTGGGCCACGCGGACCACGACGCGAGATACCCATCACTGCACGTTCATAGGCCAACGCAGTTTGCAACACCCACCAACCCTTATTGAGGTCACCCAATAAATGTGATTCAGGAACACGTGCATCGGTAATGAACACCTCATTAAATCTCGAGTCACCCGTGGCTTGTCGTAACGGACGCACTTCCACGCCTTCTTGTTTCATTGGCATCCAGAAAAATGAAAGACCACGGTGCTTTGGTTGATCCCAATCGGTTCGTGCAATCAACATGCCGATGTCTGCATCTTTTGCACCAGATGTCCACACCTTCTGACCATTCACTACCCACTCGCCGCCATCGCGCGCCGCAGTTGTGCGAATACCAGCAAGATCAGAACCGGCACCAGGTTCGCTATACAACAAACACATACCAACTTCGTCAAGCAAGAGTTTACGCAAATATAACGACTTCATTTCATCGTTTCCATATGACAACAATGTGCCTGCCCATAAGTTTGACTTATCTTGCCCAGGCCCAGGCACTCCGGCTGCGCGGAACACATTTTCAACTTCAGTTGCAGTGTCATCATCAAGTCCACGACCAAACCAGTCAGTCGGCCATCGCAATGCAGCCCATTGTGAATCAACAATCAATTCACGCCAAGCAGCCAGGTCATTGTTCGGTTTCCAATTTGTTGCCAGAAAGGCTTGCGCCTCTTGCACTATGCCGCTCATGCCTTGCGTCCGCTATTCGTCATGGTTTGAGACTAGACCGCTGATTACTTATTGGTCTACTTGGTCCGACCTGCAGTTGCAGCCAAAAGCCCAAGCCCAACAAACAGACTGCCCGATACATACCGCTGAATAAATGGAAGTGTTCGGCCCCGTAATAAGAGGTGTCGTAGGCCACTCGCCATCAGAGAATACGAACCGTTGAACAGAGTCGCCAAGATAACAAAGATTGCGCCTAGAAATAGCGACTGAAGTTGAGAGTGGTCAGACGCCGTGTCAATGAACTGAGGAAAGATTGACAGGAAGAACAATGCAGTTTTCGGATTTAGTGCATTCACAATTATTCCTTGACGGAATGCCTGCTTCGTTGAGACCGCCGCCTGATCACCATCAAGTGCGACTGGCTCATGCATCAATGTACGAACACCGGTGTAGACAAGGTAGAGGACTCCAGCCCATTTCACAATATTGAACAACGTGGCAGACGCCGCCAACACGGCACTAAGTCCGACAGATGCGAACAACACTTGTATTGCATCGCCCACTTCAAGTCCGCCAACAGCAGCTAAGCCCACTTTGCGTCCATCACTAATGCTGCGATTCAGAATATAAATAACAGCAGGTCCAGGAATGAGGAGCAACGCAACTGTGGCTGCACAGAAAGCAAGAATGGTCGACAACTCAGGCACAAAATAAGAGTACCAATACTACGATGTTGGAATGCGGGCTTTAGTACAACGAGTTCTTAACGCATCCGTCGATGCTGAAGTTGATGGCGCCACTATTCGAACGGGTGCAATAGACAAAGGGCTTCTGGTGCTTCTCGGTATCACTCATACCGATACTGACATCACTGCGAAGAAGATGGCCGACAAAATCTGGAACCTTCGCATAATGGAAGACGAAAACGGTGTGATGAATATTTCCATTGCCGATTCCACCAAGAGCATCTTGCTCGTCAGTCAGTTCACGCTGTACGGCGATACCAATTCGGGTCGCAGACCAACGTGGACAACTGCAGCTAAACCTGAATACGCAGAACCTTTGGTCAATCAGGTAGTGACCGAGTTGCAAGAACTGGGAGCACATGTGGAAATAGGCCAATTCCGCACATACATGCAAGTGGCTTCCGTAAACGACGGCCCGACCACAGTGTCGATTGAAATCTAGATTTGGTGAATTAGTTCTTCAACGGGCGTAACCATGCCCATGTAGAACGCACCAAATTCGGCGTAGATAGCAGATGCTTCGTCATACCGCATGGTGTACACCACTTCTTTGAGATCATCAGGGTTCACACCAAATAGCGTGACTCCCCATTCGTAATCGTCAAGACCGGTTGAACCAGTAACAAGCTGAATGATGCGGCCGGCAAACGTACGTCCACTCTTGCCGTGTTCTTCCATAAGTACTTTGCGCTTATCGAATTCAAGTGTGAACCAGTTGTCCTTGTGTTCACGACGCTTTGACATTGGATAAAAGCACCATGCATTTTTGCCAGCTGGAGGAAGTTGTGGGTACAAACGAGCATTCAGCATCTCTTCTGGCATGCCCTTTGAGTATTCAGATACTTCGGTGAGAGACACATAACTATCTACGATGTCGAGACCAGCGTGTTGAATTCCTGTTTGCAGTGCCTTGAGTTGACGCATATCAGCAGCGACACCCATGACTGCAACATCTGCTTTATGGCCTAACATTGCAACCGTTATTACGGTGACACCCGCGCCTTCAGCTGCTTTTACGGCTGCAACAAGTGCTTCGCCGTCGTATTCAAAACTTGGCTTGCAAAAATAGTGGACTACTGCAAGACCAACTGACGGGGACATCGGTTCGCTCATACTGGTAACGCTATCGGCGAGCCACCACAGCAGCGGCAAAACGTGACGGCGCCTCATGGTCTACCTGCAAAAAAAACGACGGTTCTGCTAATTCCAGCTCCATCACCACCGGAACCCCAGCAGATCCACGCACCACATCAACACGGGCATACAGCGGGTACTCGCCCCATTTTTTCTTCACAAACGTCATCACAGCTTCGCCCAATTCGCGCTCTTGTGCACTGGCCACACGGGGCGCAATATCTTCCACCGTGAAGAGTCCATTCTTTACGTTCTCACCCGTGACCAAGATGGCGCCTTTGCGGAATGAATGGCTGAGCTGGCCGTTGAAATACACCATGCCTGTTTCGCCACGTTCATCGATAAAACGTTGATACGGCTGAACCATCGCGACAAAGCCAGCATCAAGAAGAAAACCTAAATGAGCCGCAGCTTTCACGGGGGACTCTTCATGGCGTTCTGTGTTGTTCGACCCAGCGCTAATGGTGGGCTTCACCACAATGTCACGCTCGAGCATGCCTTCATTTGTGACGGTAACCAAGTCCTCTGCTGAACGAACAAACGTTGTGGGAACGATGCCAATCTTTGCATCGACTAACTCAGTCAGATATTCCTTATTGGTATTCCACCGAATGATGTCTGCAGAGTTATGCAACGCAGTCGCAGCAGAGACAGCGTCTAACCACGTAAGAAATTCCGGGTATCGACGGTGATAGTCCCATGGGGAACGAACAATCGCCATGGAATAGCGCGACCAATCAGTGGATGCATTATCCCAATCAACAATTTCGGTGATGATGCCACGGTCGCCTAAAGCGCGTGACAAGTACGGCAGATCTGTATCGAATTCTCGCGCTTCGGCACCGCTAACGAGAGCGATGATGCGAGACATCAAAAAGGTAGGAGTTGAATTACTTCTAGACGATGGTCTAGAAGTCGTCCATTCCGCCACCGTGGTCGTGTCCGCCACCAGCCGATTCAGGCTTGTCAGCAATAACAACTTCAGTGGTGAGGAACAATGCAGCGATTGAAGCCGCGTTCTGCAATGCAGAGCGAGTTACTTTTGCCGCGTCGATGACTCCGATCTTTACGAGGTCAACATATTCGCCAGTGGCGGCATTGAGGCCTTCATTGCCCTTCAAGTTCTTCACGCGCTCAACAACAACGCCACCTTCGAGGCCTGCATTTTCTGCGATCTGCTTGAGCGGACCTTCAAGTGAACGTGCAACCATGCGCGCGCCAGTTGCTTCATCACCAGTGAGTTTTTCAGCAGCAGCGATAACGGCAGCTTGTGCGCGAAGCAATGCAACGCCACCGCCAGGAACAACGCCCTCTTCGATGGCAGCCTTTGTGGTGCTGACAGCATCTTCAATGCGGTGCTTCTTCTCTTTGAGTTCTACTTCAGTAGCTGCGCCAACTTTGAGGACTGCAACTCCGCCGGACAACTTGGCCAAACGCTCTTGGAGCTTTTCGCGGTCATAGTCAGAATCAGTGTTCTCAATTTCAGCCTTCAATTGGCTAATGCGGCCCTTGATGTCGTCTTCAGAACCGGCACCTTCGATGATGGTTGTCTCGTCTTTTGTGATGACGATCTTCTTTGCTGTTCCCAATAAATCAAGAGTCACATTTTCAAGCTTCAGACCGACTTCTTCGCTGATGACTTGGCCACCAGTAAGAATTGCGATGTCTTGCAACATTGCTTTACGACGGTCACCAAAACCAGGAGCTTTAACAGCAACACTCTTAAATGTTCCGCGGATCTTGTTCACAACCAAAGTTGCAAGTGCTTCGCCTTCGATATCTTCAGCGATGATGACCAATGGGCGACCGCTCTGCATCACTTTTTCAAGGACTGGCAACATGTCACGAACATTTGTGATCTTGCTTGATACTAAAAGAACATAGGCCTCGTCTAGTGAAGCTTCCATGCGGTCGGTGTCTGTAACGAAGTATGGCGAGATGTAGCCCTTATCAAAACGCATTCCTTCTACAAGGTCCATTTCCATTCCGAATGTCTGGCTCTCTTCAACGGTGATAACTCCGTCTTTGCCAACCTTGTCGATTGCTTCTGAAATCATGCGACCAATTTCTGGGTCAGCCGCTGAGATCGAAGCAACCTGTGCGATCTGTTCTTTCGAGTCGACTTCCTTTGCAAGTGCACGAATGCTTTCGATTGCAGCAGCAGTAGCGGCTTCAATGCCCTTCTTCAACGACATTGGGTTTGCGCCAGCAGCGACGTTGCGCAATCCTTCGCGCACCATGGTCCATGCAAGAACTGTTGCTGTTGTTGTTCCGTCACCGGCAACATCATCAGTTTTCTTTGCGACTTCCTTGACCAACTCAGCACCAATGCGCTCGTACGGATCTTCAAGGTCGATTTCTTTAGCGATGGAAACACCGTCGTTTGTGATGGTGGGTGCACCCCACTGCCTGGAAAGAACAACGTTGCGACCCTTAGGTCCGAGCGTGACGCGGACGGCGTCAGCCAACTTGTTCATGCCGGCTTCAAGACCGCGCCGTGCTTCTTCATCAAATGCAATGAGCTTTGCCATGGAATTTTCCTCCGTAGGTATGGGAATTGGCCTGTTCGGGGGGTGTTTTCACACTGGAACAGACGACTAGCACTCTACCGTTGAGACTGCTAACGGCACTACCCCCCAGCGAGGAAGCAATGCCTGAGATTTAGAGGCCGCCGGCCACCGCAGGGATGATGGACACCGTGTCGCCAGGGGCTACGGGGGTATCTAAGCCTTGCAAATAGCGGACATCGTCGTCAGAGACAAAGACATTGACGAACTTGTGTAGGTCCCCAGTGGCATCAAACAGGCGGTCATTAAAGCCTGCATGCGCAGCATTAAGTGCCGCAAGCACGTCGCGCAAGTTGGCTCCTTCAACAGAAACGGTGGATGCGCCGCCTGAGATGGGGCGCATATTGGTGGGGATTCGAACGGTCACGGCCATAACCAAACCCTACCGAACTACTAGGAATTCACCACCAGAGGAGCAACCTTGTCGCGCCATGGCATTGCGGTTTCCAATTGCGATGCAAGCCGCACTAACACATCTTCGCGAAATGGTGCACCAACGAACTGCACGCCCATCGGAAGACCAGTGGATGACCAATGCAGCGGAAGACTGATTGCAGGTTGACCCGTCAAGTTGAACTGCGATGTGTACGCCATGATCTCTCGCAAGTTATGTCCACTATGTTCACCACTCAGATGACCGAGGCGTGGCGGGGGGCCGGCCAGCGTTGGAGTGACGAGGACATCAAAGCCTTTCGAACCATCAGTTGGTTCCCACCATTGCACCACTCGCCTGCACCATGCATGCAGCCATTCCATATTTGCTAAGTACATTTCCGCCGTGAGGGCTCGGCCCATTTCCCGTATACGAATGTTGTCTGGTTCTAAATCACCTTCACCAATTGTGCGGCCAAGAATTGCCTCAAATGTCGAAACATCTCGATGCGTCCACGCGGCGACTATGGCGGTGAATTTCCCTGCAAATAATTCGTCATTCAAATGTTCTGGCCATGCAACAGAGACATCATGACCTAGCGCAGTTAACTGATCTGCAACACGCGCGACTGATGCACGTGACTCTGTGTCATCTAATTGGAACCCAAACAATGGATGATCCAGGATGCCAATGCGCAACCGTCCGGGGTTGACACCAACTTCCTGAGACAGCGGACGCACCAACGGTGGTGCCGTGTACGGGTCACCTGTTTCATATCCACAAATCACATCAAGAACTGCCGCCGTGTCGCGCACGGTGCGAGTCACACAACCATCAATAGTTGCGCCCATCCATGTTTCACTAAGGTCCGGCCCTTTACTTACTCGACCACGCGATGGCTTTAGCCCCACAAGTCCACATTCACTTGCAGGTACACGAATAGACCCACCACCATCATTAGCGTGCCCCACCGCCACAATGTGCGCCGCCACACTTGCTGCTGAACCACCACTCGAACCACCTGTTGAGTGTTCAAGATTCCACGGGTTACGCGTTGGTCCATATGACAAAGGTTCAGTCGTAATGGTGTTGCCGAACTCAGGCGTGTTGGTGCGACCAATAACAACAAAACCTGCCCGCAAAAAACGCTGCGTCAAATAACTGCTGTGTGATGCAATGTATTTTTCGTTCTTCAAGAACCGAGTTCCCATGTGATGTGGTTCGCCAGCAAGTGGCGCACCTAAATCTTTCAAGACCATCGGCACACCCGTGAATGGCCCAGAGGGCAATCCGGCGTCTGCTTCTTTTTGTGCACGTTCAAACCGCGGATGAATAATCGCGTTGATATCGCCATTGATCGCCTCAGCCTGAGCAATCGCTGCGTCAATCAGTTCGCGGGCAGAAACCTTCCCATTCGCAACCAGTCCGGCTTGCTCAACTGCATCACAGTTTGTCAATTCACTCATGGCGCAACCTTATGCGCCCCGTAAGGTATGCAGATGCGCGTACTTGCAGCAGCCGACAAGTTCAAAGGGACAGCAACAGCTGCCCAGGTGTGCGCCGCTATCGGCCATGCGTGTTGGAACCTCAACATTGGCTGCGTGGAAATGCCCATGGCTGATGGCGGTGAAGGCACGCTTGAGGTGTTGGGCGGCGCGAATCGTGTCACTACTGTGGCTGGACCACTGGGGCATCCTGTTCAAGCCGAGTGGCGATTGCACCGCGGCGTCGCAGTGATAGAAATGGCTCGCGCATCGGGACTGACGTTGGTAGGTGGAGCATCACAGAACGATGCGATTGCTGCTTCAACAACTGGTACGGGACAGCTCATTGACATCGCATTGAACGAAGGTGCGAAAAAAATAATTGTGTGTCTCGGTGGATCAGCAACAACTGACGGCGGGTACGGAGCGCTACGTGCAATCAGTACGCCAGCACGACTTCTTGCTGTTGACTTTCTCGTGGCATGCGATGTCCACACTTTGTTCACGGATGCTGCGCGCGTATTTGCCCCGCAAAAGGGCGCAACGCAATCACAGGTAAATCTTCTGACTAGGCGATTAGAACGACTTGCACAGATATATGAATCTGAATACGGAATTGATATTGCGCAATTACCAGGCTCGGGTGCAGCAGGTGGGCTCGCGGGTGCACTCGCTGCTCTCGGGGCAACATTGATGCCCGGCTTCGACATTGTTGCTGAAGAGGTCGACTTTGACGAAATGATTCAGAACACGGACCTAATAATTACTGGCGAAGGTTTACTTGATGACACAAGTTTCGACGGAAAAGTTGTGGGTAGTGTGCGCGACTACGCGCGAGATGCACACACACCTGTTGCAGTGATTGTTGGTGACATTGATGAAGCAATAGATTCATCACTGTATGCAGATTTGCGAGTCACTAATCTGACTCAGAAATTTGGCGCAGATGAATCAATGACTCACGTCCTGCGTTGTATCGAAGAAGCAGCACGCGAGATACTGCAGAATTCGTAACTGCTAACCGGCAACCGTTGTCGTCGTCGCAGCTGAACCACTGCCGCCACCGACAACACCCGCGAGTGGTTTGTTCGCTAGGTCTGTTCCGAGCAAAATCAGGATGCAGGCTTCACCGACAGTTCCTGTTTCGACAGGAA
This sequence comes from Ilumatobacteraceae bacterium, assembly GCA_009694565.1. Lineage (GTDB taxonomy): Bacteria > Actinomycetota > Acidimicrobiia > Acidimicrobiales > Ilumatobacteraceae > UBA2093. The sequence continues at coordinate 26,391 of SHUR01000005.1, forward strand.
TTGGTTGCGGCATTGCAGCTACTTCGACATTGCCGCCGAGAACTGCTGCCACATTCTGTGATGCTGCTTCACAACCAGCAAGATAAAACACGCCTGTCTTCATACGCTTTGCAGTTCCAGCGGCCACATTCATTGCAACTTGGACTACGTAGCCCTGGTCTTGCAGTTTGGTGGTCATGTCGCCGGCACTTCCAGCAAGTCCTGACGCATTAGCGACTTGAATCTTGAAACCATTAATGCTGAACGGTGCGAGCGTCGTTGGCGCTGCTGGGTCAATGGTTTCACCAGGTGCCACAGAGCCGCTTGGGTCAGCAACGCCGACTGGGCCAGTAGCTGGGCCACCATCGCCTCGAACGTCACGCAGAATGAGAAACCCAAGCACCAGGGCAACGACTGCGACGGCTGCACCGAGAGTGCCTGTACTTGGCGATGAAAGTGATGGGCGCTTCGCGCCTGGTTTTTGCTGGCTCATGTAAAAGGTCCTCTGAGAGAGAAATAGGAGACGACTACACGGTAGTTCCTATGCGGGTACAGGGGTATGACACCCCGATTTCCCCTACTGGGTAAGGAATTTTTGCTGCTCGCTAGCCCGAAACCGGACGAATGGAGCCGGGTGTGGGGATTGAACCCACGACCTACGCATTACAAGTGCGTTGCTCTACCACTGAGCTAACCCGGCAAGGTGAAGGACAATCTTAGGCGGGAGAAGCCAATCGCGCGCGGGTCACTTCATACGTTGCCAGGGCAGCGGCAGCCGACACATTCAGCGACGAGACCTGGCCAAGCATTGGAATGCTGACCACTGTGTCGCAACGCTCCCGAACCAACCGGGAAAGGCCTGTGCCTTCAGATCCAAGGACGATACAAATGCCGTCCGTAGCGAAGTTTGCTATGTCGAACAAAGTGTTTTCACTTGAGTCATCGAGCCCCACCACCCAGATACCTTTGTCGCGCATTTGTGTAATGGCAACGGGCAGGCCCGGCACCAATGTCATCGGCACATGCTCGATAGCACCAGCTGAAGTCTTTGCAACTGTGGGAGTGACATGCACGGCACGATGCTTTGGCAAGATCACACCAGTCACACCTGCTCCGTCGCAACAACGCAATAACGCGCCAAGGTTGCCTGGATCAGTCACACCATCGACTGCAACAAGAAATGGCATCACGCCATTTCGTTTCGTCATCAGCGCATTAAAATCTGCCTCTTCTAACGGTTGTGCAAACGCAATGATTCCCTGTGGTGCTTCACTGCGGGCTGTATCTTCCAATGTGCGACGAGGCACCTCAAGAACGGTCACGCGCGCGGCGTCAGCCAGCTGTTGAATGTCATCAATGATCGCGGCAGGATCAATGTCTTGCGCAATCCAAATTTCTTTTACTTTGCGACGTTGGCCAATCAGTAATTCTCGAACAGCCTGACGACCTTCAATTTGTTCCCCACCGAGACCTTTAGCAACAGGTGCACTCCGACGCGCATCCGACTGACGAATGGGACGACCGCGAGGTCCACCTTCGCGTGGTCCACTGCTACGTGATGGTGACCCACTAGTGCGACCAGTGCTTGGTGGCTTTCCACCACCTTTTCCACTTCCAGTGTCGCGGCCGCCTGGTGCGCGACCCGGCTTACCGGTATTCACTTTGGGACTACTTGACTTGCTTGGTTTACGTGGTGCCATAACTACGACTCCTTCATAATAAGTGCTGATGCGAAACAGGCGATTCCTTCACCGCGGCCAATAGACCCAAGACCTTCTGCCCTGCGTCCTTTGACAGAAATAGGTGCGCCGGCGGCGGCTGACAACAATGCGATCATTGCATCGCGGTGCGGTCCAATACGTGGTTCTTCACAGACAACACTGCAATCAACATTACTAATCCGCCAACCGTGAGCTGAAAGCTTGCTCGCAACATCGTGCAGAATTGCCAAAGAATCTGCGCTCTTCCAAGCGGGGTCTGTGTCGGGATAATGCTGACCGATGTCGCCAAGACCAGCGGCGCCTAACAATGCGTCTGCTGCTGCATGTGCGATGACATCTGCATCGCTATGACCTTCAAGCGTGCGCTCGCCAGGAAAGGCGACACCACCAAGAACTAAGACACGGCCAGGCTCTGTTGTTTCTGCAAAGCGGTGGACATCAAAACCCTGACCGACACGAATGTCGACCATTAGATTTCTCCGGCTAACAATCTGTTCGCGTGAGCAACTGCCCACTCAAGATCTTCTGGTGAAGTGATCTTTCGATTCACCACTTCACCTTCGATCACAACGACTTCCCCACCTATACGCTCGATGAGAGCTGCATCATCAGTTCCTTCGCCACCTTGTTCGTGAGCACGTCGCAACGACGATGCACGAAATGCTTGGGGTGTCTGCACTGCACGCAATGTCTCACGACGTGGCGTTGCAACAACAACTTCTGATTCATTCACTTGCTTGATGGTGTCAATCACAGCTACTCCAGGAACTGCTGCGTCGGCACCGTCAACAACTGCAGAGATGACCCGCTGAAAAATGACAGGGCTGGCAAACGGGCGGGCTGCGTCATGAACGCACACAATGGTGGCGTCGCTTGGGACGGCTGCCAGACCGCGTCGCACTGATTCAGAGCGGGTTGATCCACCCTCTACCTGGCCGGGAACGGTGACTTGGCCCGCTGGCACCACTACAACCACTCCTACAGAGTGCTTCACTGCCTCTTCGACAGCCCAATCAACGATTCGGCGGCCACCAATCACCTCAAACTGCTTCGCTGCTCCGAAACGGAGACCAGATCCGGCTGCGACCACAATTGTCCATACAGTTTCATTTTGAGCCATACACGAAGGGTAGTACGGTCAAATAGATATGGCACACGAACAAGTTCTTGCAGGCACAGAATTCTTTGCAAATGCTCCGGCATCAATGCTTTCAATCATCGCGGAAGCAGGCCAGATCAAAAATCTCGTCAGAGGCGATGTCTTATTTGAATCCGGAGATGAGCCCGACTGCATCTACGTCGTCCTCTCTGGTCGCATCGCAATAGCCATCGGCAATAAGCCGTTTGACAGTCGCGAAACCGTCATCGCCCTCATGGATGAGGGTGACCTATTCGGCGAGATGGGCATGCTTGACGCCAGTACCCGCTCTGCCGGAGCCCGCGCACTTGAAGCATCAACTGTTCTCGAGCTTCCCTACGCCGCTGTCACTGAACAGCTCAACTCGTCAAGTGCTTTGCTGTGGAATGTCATCGGCATGCTCAGTCGTCGCCTTCGCGCTATGGACCAAGCATTGGCCGACAGTGTGTTCCTTGACGTCACGGGCCGCACCGCAAAGCGTCTCCTTGAATTGTCAGATGGAAAAGATGATTTCACATTGCCAGTCACACAGGAAGAACTTGCTGGCATGGTCGGGGCATCACGTGAACGTGTCAACAAAGCAATCGCTAGTTTCATCAAATTGCGTTGGCTTGAACAACGCGACCGTTCGTATCGCATTATCGAACGCGAAAAACTCTCACAACGCGCACTATAAGAATGGCTTAGCGCAATGCGCTGAGTAACCATTCTTCCGCACGCGCAAAAGCATCAGCTGCATCATCAGGTCTGTGCGCCGGACGCGAAGCGTCGTGTGCAAATGCATGTTCTGCTTCGGGATACAGCACTACTTGCACGCCAGTTGAACGCAATTGGTCAATATCAACTATCGGTGTGTAGTGGTCTTTTTCTCCCACGATTGCAAGGACACCTTCTGCATACCCTGAAATCAGCATGCCGAGTGGCTCGGCTTGTGTTCGGCTACGCCATGCTTCAGGAATTGTGATCATTCCGTAAAAACTGACAATGCGTGCAAATCGTTCATCGCGTGCTGCTTTGAAGCAATACATGCCGCCCATGCAAAAACCAATTAGCCCGACTGTCTCGGTGCCCAGCGCATCGGCTGCTTCTAATAAGTCACGCAAGTTCTTGGCATCACTCAGTGCTGGCACTGCTGCAAAACGCGGGTCGATATCAGGACCAAGGTCCGCCCCAGGAAATGGCTCAACTGCAACCACAGACATTCCCCACTCGCGCGAGAACCGTGCTACCAAGTCGTCGTACAACGGACGCAGACCGAAAATATCTGGTGCGACAACAAGGCCCATCACCGGTGAATCGTGACGAACGATCTCGGCGGAGGTACCTGAGGGAAGAGTGATGCGCATTCCTCCAGTATTGCCGAATGGGTGAGACCCTCGGTGAGCCTTCGGTGCCTTCACGGGGTGAGAGGTGTTTTGCATTGTCCCTGCATGACACACGCAATCCATCCCTATTACCAACAAGCACAGTCAGAATCTGACTCTGAGCAGCCACTACCGACCGCCCTCGTGTGGTCCACTGTCACCTCTGGGCCCGCCAGACAGTTCATTGACGAATGGGCGCGTCTTTCCCACCGACCAAGTGTTCTGCGCCGCGTCAACGCATGGGACTTCTTGCCTCGACCAGTATCAGACCTCGATGACTTATTAACTGTGTGCGGATTCGGCATGCCATATGACGACGAGATGGGTGACCGCGTGTTGTGGCACGTGACGCAGCTTGCCGCACATGATGATCTTGCAGCGCGCGTGTGCCTACACCGCATCATGCCAGCCATCATGTCGGTTGCTCGTAGACGAGGACGCATCACTCAAGGCGGCGTGGAAAACGCGATTGGTGACGCAATCTCCACAGCATGGATGGTGATTCGCGAGTTCCCATGCGACCGCCGCCATGCAAAGATCGCCGCAAATCTTGTTCGCGATGTTGAGTACTACGGATTTGTCCGCGATCAACGACTACGTCGAGTCTCTGAAACACAAGTTGAATTTGAAGAGCTTCAGCAAATAGCAGAAGCCGATATTGCCAAAACCGTTGACCAGGAACTTGATGATGTTCTGTCATATGCATCCGAGATGGGGGTGAGTGCACCTCAAATTGAACTACTACGAACACTCGGAGAAGGAAGACACACAGATGACATCGCTACAGACCAGGACGTATCACCACGAACAATTCGCAACCACAAGCACACCGCAATCAAACGTGTTCAACATGTCCTTTCTAAAAATGAAAAAAATCGTTGATGTCAGCGATGTAGTTTCACGCGACGTAGTCGCAAACTGTTTGTCACTACAAACACTGAAGATGATGCCATCGCAAGGCCAGCCCACATGGGGTTCAATCTGCCAGAAGCAGCTAAAGGTATCGCAGCCACGTTGTAGGCAAAAGCCCAAAAAACATTGGTCCGAATAGTGCGAAGTGTCGCTCGTGATAGACGAATTGCATCAGGAACGGAACGCAAGTCTCCGTTCACAATAGTGAGGTCACTTGCCTGCATTGCGACGTCGGTACCCCCACCCATTGCAATACCAACATCTGCTTGCGTCAGTGCCGCTGCGTCGTTCACACCGTCGCCCACCATGGCAACTGCATAGCCACGATTTTGTAAATCACGAATCACTGCGACTTTGTCCTCTGGCAGAACGCCTGCGTACAAATGATGCTCATCAGTTTCAATGCCGACAGATTCAGCGATGGCCCGCGCAGTTGTCGCGTTGTCACCTGTCAACAAGATTGGTGCAAGGCCCATAAGACGCAACGAAGCAATTGCTTCAGCACTAGTCGGTTTGGGCTGATCAGCCAATGAAATCACGGCCTTTGCTTGCCCACCCCAAGTCACGATGACCGCAGTGTGGCCTAGTTCGCGCGACGATGCCAGCCCATCGCGAATGACTTTCGGCAAGATCACAAGGCGTTCACGGAACATTTCTTCACGACCAACGGTGATGATGGTGCCACCAATGCGACCCGTTGCTCCCACACCAGGCAATGACTCAAATTCATCAAGTGATGGCAGTTCACCAATTTCTTCTTCAGCAGAACGCACGATGGCACGGGCAATGGGATGTTCACTGCTTTTCTCAACTGCTCCGGCATTTAGTAGTGCTTCGTCGCGTGTCACACCATCAACACACATCACATCGACCAAGGTCATCACGCCAGTTGTAACGGTGCCTGTCTTATCAAGCACCACTGTGTCAATACGCCGAGTGCTCTGCAGAACATCAATACCCTTAATCACAATTCCCATTTGAGCGGCACGTCCGCTACCCACCATCAAAGCTGTGGGTGTTGCAAGGCCCAGAGCACATGGGCACGCGATAATCAGCACAGCCACTGCAGCAGTAAATGCTTTCGAAGCATCACCATCGAAATACAACCAGCAAGCCAAAGTCAGCCCGCTGATAATGAATACAGTTGGCACAAAAATACTGCTGACTTTGTCAGCAAATCTCTGCACAGGGGCCTTAGTGGCTTGTGCTTCACGAACTAGCTTTGCCATTCGCGCAAAAGTTGTTTCAGCACCAACTCGAGTAGCTCGCACCACAATGCGACCATTCATGTTCACGGTTGCTGATGTAACGGAATCGCCCACCACAACATCAACTGGCACGCTCTCGCCTGTCACCATGCTCATGTCGATACTTGAAGCACCTTCGGCCACAACGCCGTCTGCAGCAATCTTTTCCCCAGGTCGCACAACAATCATGTCGCCTTCACGCACAACAGATGCGGGTATTGACACCTCAATGCCATCACGCATAACTGTCGCGTACTTGGCACCTAACGCCAACAACGACCGCAGTGCGTCACCCGCAGAATGTTTTGCCCTCATTTCCAGAAAGCGACCCACCAATATAAACGACGTAACGGTGGCACCCACTTCGAAATACACATGCGACGAACTGGACTGTGTCATTGTCATACCGGCGTGACTCATTGAACTAACAGCATCGCCCCACACCACAGCCCAAATGCTCCATGCTGTAGCAGCAATAACACCCACACTGATCAGGGTGTCCATGGTGGAAGTACCACGCATTGCATTACGAAAAGCTGTTTTATGGAACGGCCATGCACCCCAAGTAACTACCGGTGCCGACAATCCCATCGCCCACCATTGCCAATTGTGAAACTGCCACGCCATGACCATTGACAACAGAACAACGGGAATTGTGAATACCACAGAAATTCCCAATCGAATTGATGCCTCGCGAAGACGCGCCTCGAGATCATCGTCGAACGGCTGATCATCCATCACACGTGCCGAGTATCCGATTCGTTCAACTGCAGAAATCACTGCACCTTGCGTCATAGCGTCAGCATCAAAAGCCACCATGGCTGTCTCGGTTGCATAATTAACTGCGGCCTCAACACCGGTTATTTCGTTGAGTTCTTTTTCTATCTTGGCGGCACATGCACCACAGGTCATTCCTTGAACGGCGAGTTCCACTTCGATAATGGAGGTGGGAGGCAAAACAACACTCATGACTATTACCCACCACCAAAATTTGGTGGACGCTTTGCGAGGAAGGCATTGATTCCCTCTTGGGCCATGTCTGACACCACAGCATCCGCCATAACCGCTGAAGCAAATACATACGCCTGATCTTCTGGCAAAACAATTTGGTCATAGTAGGCACGCTTGCCAATGGCTTTTGATTCACGTGAACCACGTGTTGCGCGCGTCATCAGATCATTCACTGCAGTATCAAGTTCATCATCTTCAACAACTGCGTTCACAAAACCCCATTCATATGCGGTGGCCGCACTGATGACGTCTCCGGTCATTGCCATCTCCAGCGCACGCTTAGGTGACAAGTTCCGCGCAACCGCGACTAAAGGTGTGTGGCAGAACAAACCGCCCTTGCCGCCCGGAATCGCAAAACCTGCAGACTCAGCGGCAACTGCAAGGTCACACGTGGCTACCAATTGACACCCGGCAGCCGTTGCAAGTGCATGTACACGAGCGATAACAACTTGCGGGATGCGATGCATCAGTTGCATCAAGTTGGAACACACAGTGAAAAGCTCGAACGCATCATCACGTGACGTTCCGGCCATTTCACCAAAATTGTGTCCAGCAGAAAAAACGGGGCCTTCGGCTGCCAACACAACTCCCACGGCATCAGAGACAGAAACTTCTTCAAAGGCAGCAGCGAGCTCCTTCAGAACATCCAGCGATAACGCATTGCGCTTGGCTGGGTTGCACAGCGTGACCGTGACAATGTCTGCCTCACGCGATGTACGAACTTTTTGGTCCATGCCCAACCTCCACAACAACCATATATACGACAACCATTGGTGCGCCCTCTGGGGCTCGAACCCAGGACCTGCGGATTAAAAGTCCGTTGCTCTACCGACTGAGCTAAAGGCGCGGAGGCGGAACGGAATTCGGAGCGAAACTCACCCAGAACGCCGAATACATCCATTTTCCATACTAGTTCGCCCGAACCGAATACCTTCAGACCGTTACAAATTGGCACATTCCGAGGGGAAAGGGTTGTCCCACAACAGTTTCCCGAAACGACCCGAGGAAGTGTGACACAAAATGGGCCAGGCGACGAAAATTTCCCTCAATTTCGTATTATTTTGTTAGCCACCAACTGATTTGTTGGACCACTAATTTCACAGGAGTGAAAACATGAAAAAAACAATTATCGCTATCGCTGCAGCATCAGTTCTATTGCTGTCTGCTTGTGGGTCAGATGGGTCAACTTCCGACACCACTGTCGCTGCAGTTGAAACCTCAGAAATGGCTACCGAGGTAGGCACCATCGTTGCAGTTGCTCAGGGCAACCCAGAATTCTCGACTTTGGTTGCTGCAATAACAGCAGCTGGTCTTGGTGATGCACTTTCAGGAGAAGGACCATTCACAGTCTTCGCCCCGACAAACGCAGCGTTTGAAGCCCTTCCAGAGGGACTTCTTGAGAAGCTTTTGCTTCCAGAAAACAAAGAAGTCCTGACAAAGATTCTCACCTACCACGTCGTGGCAGCAAAGGTAATGGCCGCTGACGTTGCTGCAGGTGATGTCACCACACTTGAAGGAACTGCCTTCGCTGTAACAACAGAAGGTGGTGTCAAAGTGAACACCGCAAATGTAACTGCAACCGACGTTGCAGCATCCAACGGAGTCATTCACGTCATTGACGCAGTTCTTGTACCTGCATCAGTTGATGTTTCAAAACTGTAAATAACGTCTAGTAAATAGAGTCGGTAAGAGAATTCTCTTACCGACTCTATTTTTTTGTCTAGGTAATCGGAGACTCACGTTTCTGCGACCTCGAACATCACAGAATTCATAGGGGTCTACGATGCCGATTCCACATTGTTAGGTGAGATCTCATATTGGGTGGGTGCGCAACGATTCGACATGCAGGTCGGACTGCAATCACACCCAGGAAATGACGTAGCCAACATACTCATGGAACACCTGCCACCCTCAGGCAGGTCAGACATCGCACGAAAACAAGACACAACCGATATTCACAAGGAACTCACCCGTATCAACGGCCCCTTGCAAGTCGTTATTGGTGGCGTACTCACTA
>SHUR01000075.1 GCA_009694565.1 Ilumatobacteraceae bacterium
AGGCAACGACAACACCCAATAGTTCGCGGTCAGAATTTTCTTTCAACCAAGTGATGTCGTGCGACACGTTGATCGTATTGTCGATTGCAACCTGCTTCACAGCGCTTGGCGTTGTAGACGACCCCCTTCCTCGACGTGCGTCGGCACGAGTAACGACGTGAGCAATTTCAAAACCACTACGTATCAAAGTTGACAGCACTGTTGCGGCAGCAAGTGGGGTGCCAAGAAATACGAGAGGGCGAACCTCACGCGCCATGATTACTTCAGTCCAATATGGCGGGTCTCTCCTTCAGAGGTTCCCCCATCCGCAATGCGCTTGTATTCAGCGAGTGCCTCTTCGCGTTGCTCTGGTGTCATACGCTCAAACATCAAGACGCCATTTAAGTGATCGAGTTCATGTTGGAACAAGCGAGCCAATAACTCGTCTGCCTCGATCTGAATTGTGTTTCCCCCAAGATCGACAGCCTCAAGCATCACTTCTTTGGGACGCAACATTTCGACATACAAACCAGGGATTGACAAACACCCTTCGTCATAGACCCACTCACCACGTGATTCGACTATCCGCGGGTTCAAGAGCGTCACCGGCACCCCATCGACGTCATAAACAAAAATTTGTTTCTGTACTCCAATTTGAGGAGCAGCCAGCCCGAGACCTGGCGCTTGATACATGGCTTGGAGCATTGCCTGAGAGAGGCGCACGATTTTCCCATCAATATTCTCAACAGGCTCAGCTACTGAGGTGAGAACTGGATCTCCGAAGGTGCGAATGTCATAGGCCACAATCTGAAAGGCTACCTGCGGAGACAACATGCCAAAGAACACCCCTTCCTCACCTGACCCGGCCCACCAGCATTATTTTTCTGAAGCACCGCAAGCACCCTCGCGGCGCAAAGATTTTGCAGTATCGGGAACTAACGGGGAATTGGCACTTTCCACGGACGCAGGCGTCTTTAGTCAACACGGTCTTGACAAGGGGACATCAGTATTACTGGAAGTCATGGCCAAACATGAGTGTATGCCGATTGCACCTGGATCGTTTTTGTGCGATATCGGGTGCGGCTCTGGAGCTATCGCACTCACGCTCGCAGTTCGATACCCAGAATGCACGGTGTATGCGGTGGACACGAACAAACGCGCCCGCGACATTTGCCAAGAAAATGCGGCACGTAACGGACTCGGAAACATTCTTGTGAAGGCTCCCGAAGAGGTTGATCCCTCAATCAAGTTTGCGACAATGTGGTCTAATCCGCCAATTCGAATTGGCAAATCTGCATTGCACGAATTGCTTGAACTGTGGCTTGCACGACTCGATGTTGATGGAGCCGCCTATCTTGTCGTCAACAAAAATTTAGGTGCTGATTCTTTATCACAATGGATGACTGGGTTGGCATACCCCACCACCCGCCTAGCGAGTCGGAATGGTTTTCGAGTTCTCGAGGTAAAGGTCCGGTCCTAGAAACGGTACGGGTCTACGTGGATACGCACCGCTACACCGAATTCAACTTTAATTAGTGAAATTGCGGCATCAAGCTGAGTACGAGATGGAGCACGAAGAAGAAAAGCGTCTTCATAACGAGCCATGCTTATGTCTGCGGGTAACGAGATTTCTGTAATTGATCGTGGAGCAGCAACCGAGACGCGCGCGATGGCTCCAAATGGAGGAAGCGTCATTGCGTGTCGTTGAGCGCTATCGGCATTGCTCCATTTCTGCAATGCTGTCGACACGTCTGTTTGCGATAAGGCAACGATTAATGGGTTCTCGATTTGACGAGTCTGAATCACGAGCGTTCCTTTGGCTCCTACCATGCGTGCAGCCTTGGCAATCATGGACAGCACTTCATGTGCACCTGTCATTCGGGGAGCTCCGAGATCACGATCAATATCAGCAAACACAACAGTGTCTGCGGTGGGAATGCGATGAAGCACCGCCTCGGTACCAATGAACACTGTTCCCTTGCTCCAATCATCGGGTGAGTCAGATGAAATCTCAATCACGGGATTACGACTTGACGCCTGAATCTGAGACACCAGTTGAGACACCCCTCCCCGTGGCACAGTGAATGCTGCACGCCCACAGGCAAGACACACCCCGCCGTGCATTTCTTGACAGCGCACGCACCATAAGTTGTTGTCTTCGTCGTAGGTCAATAACGATGCACAAGATGGACACGCCTGCACGTGACGACACGATTTGCAAACAATGAGACGTGCTTTCCCTTTTGTATTCAGCACACATACAGTTGTATCGCCAGTTGTTCCTACAGCTTCCAGCAACTCACTAGAGAGCAATGACTGTGCGACGGGAACATCTGAGAGATTTACAACAACTATTTGTGGCCAACCATTTTCGGCATCTACTTGCTGTACGTGCCCACTAAGTACATGCAGTGATTCTGCTGATGGAACAGCCGAAGTACAAATGAATGGAACACCGACTCGGCGTGCACGCTCACGCGCCACTGCAGTTGCATCCCATGCGGGAGATCGTTCTTCCTTTAACAGTTCATCATGCTCATCAATGACGACAATTGCAGCCAAGTCGGGACAGGGAGCAAAGACTCCAGAACGCGTTCCGATAACGACATCAACTCCACCACGCGCACTATCCCATTCATCAGGAACCAATGCCGTACTAAGCCCCTTGCGACGAAGAAATGCAGCACCCATCGACGCCATCTTTTGGGATGGACAGATAACAAGGACAGGACCAATGGATGCAAGACGCACCACCACCGCAAGTGAAGACAATGCGGGCGGAACTACCAACAACCCGCCCCCTGCTTGAAACAATTCAAACGCAGCCACAGCCACAGTGTCAGTACCGATGTCCCGAGAACCTGTTCGCCGAGAATGAACTATTCGCTCTCGCATTCGTGGCGCAGACGCGCTCGACAGAACAGAACGCCATGACCCCCACCATCGTTCTGAGATCCATTTCGTTAATGGAACGAGGTCGGGCTCAACTCCCAACCCTGACACAGACACAATCGGCTTCAGCCGATCGAGAGGCACAGCCGCCGAGTCGCCTTCCTCGTAACGAGAGACATGTGTTATCCAGCCACCAACACGACGTCCGTTAAGCACAATGCGCACACGTGCACCAATAGTTGCTCGATTCTCGAGCTCAGTTGGTATGAGGTAATCAAAGACCTTGTCGATACCCGATACGTCCGGAACTACCGACGCAACGAGTGGCGACTGATTGCTCAGAGTTTGACAGCGGCCTTGAAATCAGACAGACGCGACAAGGTTTCCCAAGTGAATTCTGGTTCTGGACGACCGAAGTGACCGTATGCAGCGGTCTTTGCATAAATAGGACGCTTCAAATCAAGGTCACGCACGATTGCGCCTGGGCGTAGGTCAAACACGTCACGCACAGCTTTTTCAATTGACTCTTCGCTGACAGTGTTTGTGCCAAACGTTTCAACCAAGATGCTGATCGGCTGCGACATACCAATGGCGTACGCCACCTGCACTTCACACTTTTCTGCAGCACCGCTCGCAACTACATGCTTTGCAACCCAACGAGCCGCATATGCAGCAGAGCGATCAACCTTTGAAGGGTCCTTACCGGAGAATGCTCCACCACCGTGACGACCCATACCACCGTATGTATCAACGATGATTTTACGACCAGTAAGACCGGTGTCAGCATGTGGTCCACCGAGAACAAACTTGCCAGTCGGGTTGATGTAAATCGCAGGATTATCGTCAGCAAATGCAGCAGGAATGATTGGCATAATTACTTGCTCAATCAGGTCAGGACGAATTTCAGTTTCACGACTCACTCCATCACGATGTTGAGTAGAGATAAGAACTGTCGACAACTTCACGGGACGACCGTCAACGTACTCAAACGTGACTTGAGTCTTTCCATCCGGACGAAGGTACGGAATAAGTCCGCTCTTACGAACTTCAGTCAGGCGTTCAGCAAGACGATGTGCCAACCAAATGGGAAGGGGCATGAGATCAGGAGTGTCGTTGCAGGCATAACCAAACATCATTCCCTGGTCACCAGCACCCTGACCGTTGATGATGTCTTCACCGCTTTTTCCACTGCGCTGTTCTTCACTGATGTCGACACCTTGTGCGATGTCTGGGCTCTGCGCGTCGAGTGCCACCACAACACCACAGGTATTGCCATCGAAACCGTATGCAGCATCGTCATACCCAATCCGCTTGATTGCGGCACGAGCGATAGCGGGAATGTCGACATAAGCGTCAGTAGTGATTTCACCAGACACGACGCACAGACCAGTGGTCAACAATGTTTCACATGCCACGCGACTGTTCGGATCAATGGCCAACAACGCATCGAGTACTGAGTCAGAAACCTGGTCTGCCATCTTGTCTGGGTGACCCTCGGTCACGCTCTCAGACGTAAAAGTGAAATTTCTCAAGGCGACTCCTTCATCGTTGCGGACGATGAGCCGCCCGCACCCGTGACACGCTATCTAATACAGCAGTGGCGATGGCGTGTTTGTCAGCAAGAGGCACTTCAACCGACTCCCCAGAAGCAAGCAAAATGGTGACTTCGTTCGTGTCGTGGCCGAAACCGACCTGATCGGCGGACACATCATTAGCCACAATGAGGTCTAAATTCTTGCGAATTAACTTGCCCCGAGCGTTTTCCACAAGATTGCTCGTCTCGGCTGCAAACCCAACAAGAGTCTGTCCAGCAGGTTTATGAGTTCCGAGGAATCCCAAAATATCCACTGTTGGTTCAAGAATAATCTCAGGAATGCCCCCATCTTTCTTGATCTTTCCGGCGACAACTTGAACAGGACGGAAGTCAGCAACGGCAGCAGTCATGATGACAACATCAGTAGTCGGTGCATGACAATTGACTGCGTCCAACATCTGCTGCGCTGTCTCGACAGGTACAACAGTTATCCCTGCAAGAGTCTCACGATCAACGGTGCTGACGATGGTGACAGTTGCACCACGCTTATGAGCTTGTTCTGCGATTGCGTATCCCTGTTTCCCACTCGAGCGGTTAGCAATTACTCTCACCGCATCAATTGGTTCACGAGTTCCACCGGCTGTCACCAATACTGACGTACCAGCCAAATCCTTGTCAGACCCATTCAACGCGGTTGTCACAGCACTGACGATGGATGCCGTATCTGCAAGACGACCTGTGCCGATGTCCCCACCCGCTAAGCGCCCCGATTGTGGTTCCACAATGATGACTCCACGGGAACGCAACAATGCAATGTTGTCGACTACTGCAGGGTGTTCCCACATCTCTGTGTGCATGGCAGGACATAATACAACAGGTGCGCGAGTAGCAATCAGAGTGGCACTGAGAAGATCGTGCGATAGACCCATCGCATACGCAGCAATCACTCGTGCAGTAGCAGGAGCAACAACAATGACATCAGCGTTCTGACCAAGTCGCGTGTGTGGAATAGGAGATGCGTCATCCCACAAACTTGTGTGCACTGGTTCAGATGCAAGTGCCGACACTGTGACAGGACCGATGAATCGATGAGCATCTTCGGTCATAATGGGCGCAACGTGTGCACCAGCGTCTACTAATTGCCGACACAGTTCCACTGCCTTATAAGCGGCAATACCTCCTGAGATTCCAAGAACGATGGAGCGACCATGTAGAGACATCATCACGACTTTCAGGTGAGGTAGGCGGGATTAACCCGAAAAACTATTCAGCGTCAGATTCAGCAGCGTCAGCGTCTGCGTCGCCTTCGACTTCGCCAAAGACGGCAGCCGCTTCAGCTTCCATCTCGTCGTACGGCAAACGCTCTACTTTGACAATCTTGTCAGCCGCGATTTCTTCAAATGCAATAGAGAGAGGCTTGCGAGCAACAGATGACACCTGCGGTGGAACCATGTGACCAAGGCCTTCACCCAATTGGTTGAAGTACGAGTTGATTTGGCGAGCACGGTATGAAGCAAGCGTGACAAGACTGAATTTAGAGTCAACGCGATCAAGCAAACCTTCAATGTTTGGATGAATCATGGAGTCGTTTTGACGGGACATGGTGGACCTCCGAAGTCGCCTAAAGGTTATCGGGGTTCAGCCCGTGCCGCACCGATAATCCCTCGTATCTCGGCAACTGCGCGCTCAAAATCATCATTTATGACCACAACATCAGCCAACTCAGCCCCCTCGCGCTCTTCATCTTCAGCTTTGCGCATGCGTTCTACGACATGATGCTCCGGATCACCGCGGCCTTGGAGACGACGCTGCTGTTCTTCGCGAGACGGTGGGCGCACGAATACCAGAATTGCTTCGGGATGACTTTGCTTCACCTGCTGAGCCCCATGCAATTCAATTTCAAGAACGATGTCTAAGCCTGAATCAACCGAGGGCCGAGGCGAGCCATACAAATTTCCCAAAAACTCTGTCCATTCAAGAAAACCGTTGTCAGCGATGTGCTGTTCAAACTCAGTTCTCTGCACAAAAACATACGCATCATCAGATTCACCATCGCGTTGCACTCGAGTGGTCCATGACCGACTCAACCACAGTGTTGTGTCACGTTCAATCAACGCTTCAACAATGGTACCTTTTCCGGCTCCACCTGGGCCAGAAACAATGACAATGATTGGATCTGTCATCACGGAATCTCCGCCGCTTCGATGAGTGCTTGACGCTGAGCTTCGGTGAGTTCATGAATACGCGACAGAGCTGCAACACCAAGTTCAGCCATCAGACGACGACCTGCCACTTTGCCGAGACGGGGCGACACATCAAGAAGTTTCACAACGTAGACCTGTGCCTCACACGAGTCAGGTGGGGCGTCCAACACAGACGCAATATTGCCGTTCGAGGATTCCAGCACGGCTGCAACACGAGTTCGGCGTAACTGGGCAACTACGTCCCTGTCC
>SHUR01000006.1 GCA_009694565.1 Ilumatobacteraceae bacterium
TCCTTCGAGAACGGCCCGCACAATGTGCGCACGAGTGGTGCCGCGTGTGATTCCGAACAGTGCACCACGTGCGCCGTAGTCCCAGAAGGGTGTGCCAAGGCCGAGAAGTGCAGGCACGTACGCCACCCCTTCTGTTGTCGGAACTGACGAAGCAAGCGTGTGAGATTCTGTGGCGTTTGCAATGAGACCCATATCGTCACGCAACCAATCGATATTTGTGCCGGCCGACAACATGATTGCTTCTGTTCCGTATGAAATTTGTCCGCCACGACTAAACGCAACGATTGGAAATGTTCCGCCTGAATTGCGTTGTGCAGATTTAGGGGGATTCTCTCCCACGAACATGTCCAGCATGCCGCCAGTGCCGAATGTAATTTTTGCCATTCCTGGAACGATGCAACCTTGACCGACCAATGATGCTTGTTGGTCGCCGGCAATGGCGAGAATCGGTGGTGCGCCGGGCAGGTCGGTGGCGTCACCAATGAAGCCCATGGAATCGACGATGAGAGGCAGTTGATGTTTCGCGATTCCGAGAGTGGAGAGCATTGCAGTGTTCCACGATGTTCCGTCAGGAATAGTGAGGCCGGTAACAGCAGCATTGGTGTGGTCTGTGACATGGTGCGCGCCCTGTGTGAGGTTGTACACAATCCACGACTCGACGGTGCCGATGCGAAGATCATCACTGAAG
Organism: Ilumatobacteraceae bacterium; assembly: GCA_009694565.1. Taxonomy (GTDB): domain Bacteria; phylum Actinomycetota; class Acidimicrobiia; order Acidimicrobiales; family Ilumatobacteraceae; genus UBA2093. Next base: position 689 of record SHUR01000006.1, read on the forward strand.
CGTTCCTGCGGGTCTGAGATGTAATTAGCAAGCATCCAAACAGCCTTCGTAGCGGTCTGGTTCGGCGCAAAGGTAAATCCGTGTTCAGCACGGGCGGATATGCATTCGCCAACTGTGCGTAGGTCTTGCCAGCCGAGTGATGGTCCGATGGGTTTGCCTGTTGATACACGCCAAATGACGGTGGATGCACGCTGGGTGGTGATGCCAATAGCAGTGACGGGACCAGAAGTTAACGCCGCTTTTGAGACGCGATGGACTGCTGCATACATCGCTGTTGCATCAAATTCAACAAGACCTGCATAAGGGGTGCTGGGAGTGAATTCTTCGTAGTGAAGATCGGTAACAGTCGCGTCATCGTGCACGATTGCGGCGCGGAGTCCGCTTGTTCCTACATCGATGACAAGTGTTCTCATAATCCGAGTTTGCCCGGATTCAAGATGCCGTTCGGATCGAGCGCTTTTTTGACCGCGCGCAGGACATCCATGCCGGTTCCGAGAGCCTGTTCCATAAATTGAGATCTGCTGTATCCGATGCCGTGGTGGTGCGACAAATTAGCTCCGGACTTAAGGCCAGCTTCTTGACCTGCTTTCCACATCGCTAAGTAGGTGCTTTCAAAATCTGCTTCTTCAGGAGTCGCTGCAAATGTGAAATACACACATGCACCTTCGATGTAGCTGTGAGACAAGTGGCATGTAGCGGAGCGTGCGTGAGGAACTGCAAGCATTGCTGATTCAACTGCGTCTACGACTGCATCAAGGTGACCCCAATTGGCCGCCACTTCCATAGTGTCAACAACGAAGCCCTTACGTGTCAAAGATTGTAATGCGCTGGTGTCATTGCGGTGGTGCATCCATGCTTCGATCAGTGCGACGTCGCCATCGGCTGCTCCCATCTCCTTGCAAGTGTCAAACACGACACTCATTGTTCCGTCGACGATTGATTCAGTTCCTTCGTCTAGCACGAGAAGTGTGCATTGCGTGCCGTCGCCACCATGAGAACGCTTACTTTCGGCTCCGTCATACAAACGCAATACTGCAGGCGTTGCTCCGGCGCGAATAATGCGACGACACGCCTCGATACCTTCAGAAAATGATGTGAACACAAATGCTGCACGACGCTCGACTTCAGGCAGTGGATGAGCACGCAACCATACGCGTGTAATCACTGCAAGAGTTCCTTCGCTACCAAGAAGAAGTTGGGAAATATCTGGTCCCACTGCACCGGCCGGAGCACCGCCTGTACGAATGATTGTCCCGTCGGCAAGCACGGCTTCAAGAGCGTGCACCATGTCTTCAATTTTCCCGTAACGCGTCGAGTACTGACCGGCGCCACGGCACGCAACCCATCCGCCAACAGTGGCGATGTCGAAAGACTGTGGGTAATGCCCGATAGTGAGTCCGTGGGTGCGAACTGCCTTTTCTAGATCGGGGCCAAAGGTGCCAGACAATGTTTCAACAATGCCAGACACTTCGTCAATTGATTCGATTCCTTGCATCTGGGTCATGTCGAGTGCGACTCCACCAAAAAGGGGAATCGCTGCTCCACATACTCCGCTTCGTCCGCCAGATGGTGTGACAGGAATTTTATGATCATTGCAATACGCCAACAAGATGGATACTTCTTGTGTGTTCTTTGGGCGGCATACAACAGCCGGAATTTGTGGAACTTCATTGTGCAACGACCACCGAAGCGACAAAGGCCACCAGTCGCGACCATGTTGCACGCGTTCTGTCGCATCAGCTGTGGTGTCACAGATTGCACCGAGCTCTTTAGTTTCTATTGCAGTTAATGCACGACCAGGGCTGGGCAGGTGGGAGGTTGCAAGAGCAGGGTCACCACTAAATTCGATTGGCTCAGTGGCCCGAGTAGAAAATGTATGGATGCTCATTTTTGTGCCTTATGTGAGTCGATGAATTCCTGCTCTGTCACCATTGCTGCAGCGTCTTCGCGAGCGCATGCGTCAATGAACTCAGCGATACTCGCTGAGCTCTGTGCATCGTCCCACCCAAGAAGTGGAGAAATGAGCTCTGCTGTGGCGCGTGCCGCAGTAACGCTTGCACGTCGATTAAGCAAGCGGGCGCGAGTGCGACGGCTGAGTACGTCGTCAATAGAAGTGGCCATTTCATGTGTGACTGCGTACACCGCTTCGGCGCGTAGATAGGGAAGTCCGTCTACTAATGGTCCAGAGAGTGATGCATCGTTTTCAATAAGGGACGCTATGTCTGCAGCATCGCTTCCGTAACGACCGTCGAGGTGATGGTCGCGTTGCGACGCGCGGATGCTCCGGCCTTTCGCGCCGTGAAGAGACAGCGATTGAGTGCGGCAACGTGTCTTGATGCCTACGACATCAGAGACGGCATCGACAGCATCCTCTGCCATCTCGCGATAAGTGGTGAGTTTGCCACCAGTTACTGTGACAACTCCGTTGTCGGACGTGAATACTCGATGTCGGCGACTCAGGTCAGCTGTACGACCAGCTTTTGCAGAAGACTCATCCATCTTTACAAGAGGACGAAGGCCAGACCATACGCCTGTTACGTCTTCAAATGTGACATCAGTGTTGACGCTTGCGTTCAGTGCTGCAAGAACATATTCAATGTCATCACGTGTGCACTGTGGATCATTCACAGGGCCTTTGTAATCAGTGTCGGTGGTGCCGATGTAGGTGAATTGGTATGTGCCGTCGCCACGAGAGATCCAGGGAACAACGAACAAACTGCGCTTGTCGCTCGGTACGGGAATCACAACAGCAATGTCATTACGTACTTTTTCCCAGGGCACCGTGAGGTGAACGCCCTTTGCCGGTCGAATGGTGTCTGGGTGAGACGCCTCATCAAGGGCGCGAACATCATCGGCCCAGACGCCTGTTGCGTTGACTACTGCTTTGGCACGAATAGTGAAATGGGTGTCACCGACTATGTCGTGTACTCGAACGGAGTGTTGAGTGCGATTAACTGAATCAATTCCCTCAACGCGGCACTGATTTGCAATGGCCGCTCCATTGTCTGCAGCACTGCGCAAAACTGCAAGGGTGAGACGAGCATCGTCTGCCTCGGCGTCGTAATACAGGTAAGCAGAAGAGAGTTTTTCACGCGACATTGTGGGCAAGTGGGCAAATGCTGTGTCGGCAGAAAGTCGGCGATGGAGTCGACCGATGCGCCATCCACCTGTTAGGTCATACATCCACATGGCAGAACCAAGCGCACGAGCAATTTTTTTTGACACGACGCTGTTCTTCGTGAGAATGGGAATCATGAAGGGAAGTACGTGTACTAGGTGCGGAGCGTTGCTACGCAAGCGTTTACGTTCGCGCAATGCTTGATAAACAAGACGAACGTCGCCTTGTTGGAGGTAGCGCAATCCACCGTGGATCAATTTCGACGACTTTGATGACGTGCCTGATGCAAAGTCGTCCCGTTCGAGAAGGCAGGCGCGAAGGCCGCGCGAAGCAGCATCGAGCACCACGCCAGCTCCCGTGATTCCTCCGCCAATAACGACAACATCAAACTCTTCGGTGGAAAGGCGGGAAAGGGACAAGGAGCGTGAGAAATTATGAGGGGTTGACACGGTTTAGAGCCTAGGTGGTCTGGAGTATTGAAAGAATTCTGTGATCAGCGATGTGACCGCTGCTGTTCATTACCTCACCTTTAATTTCACTGATGTACAAGTCAATCAACTTGCCTTTGGTTCTGTATTCATCGTGAGCGATCAGCCCAGTTATTTGGAAGTTACAGCCCTGTCTGACGCAACCGCTGGCGATCTCCTCACTGATTCGTGCTCCTAAAGCCTGTAATTCAAGGTGCCGAGCGGCCCATCACTTGGGACTGGACAGGTGTGACACCCGACACATACAATGCGGATGCGGGGATTCCCGTGACTAAGGGGGGTTTCGATGTACGGAACAGATCTGTCGTGGCGCCATCAGGGAGCTTGCAATGGTTTAGACCCCGAACTCTTTTTCCCTGACTCAGATGTAGCAGCTGATGAGGCAAAGTCAATTTGTGCCACCTGCATGGTGAGGGCCTCGTGTCTTGAGCACGCTATTGCTGTTCGTGAAAAAGATGGAGTCTGGGGAGGCGCTACAGAACGTGAGCGTCGCAGAATTATTCGTCAAAGGCGTCGCACAGCGTAGATACTTGGTGCATGGCCCATTCCCAAGAATTCATCGGCTGGCCCACGTTGCTGGCTCACATTTTGGATCGGCAGGATCTTGACGCTCCTCAAGCAGAGTCTGCAATCACACAAATTCTTAATGGCAGCGCCACTCCGTCACAGATGACAGCGTTCGTTGTTGCGATGCGGGCGAAGGGAGAAACGATTCAGGAACTTGAAGGCATGTTGCACGCGGTGCGTTCTGCTGGCATGAAAGTTCATCTCAACACTGAGATTGCATCACGCGCCATTGACATTGTTGGAACAGGTGGGGACAAGAGCAACACAGTGAATGTGTCAACGATGTCAGCGTTGGTTGTTGCCGCTGCCGGTGTGCCGGTGTGCAAACACGGCAATCGAGCAGCATCATCAAAGTGTGGCGCAGCTGATTTGCTCGAGGCAGCTGGAGTTGCAATCGAACTCGATCCACAAGGAGTTGAAGCATCAATTGCTGCAACTGGGTTTGGCTTTTGCTTAGCGGCCTATTTTCATCCTGCTTTTCGCTACACAGGTCCGTCGCGTCGTGAAATCGGAGTGCCAACCGTGTTTAACTTGCTGGGGCCGATGGCGAACCCAGCGCCGATCTCAAACATGCTGGTGGGCGTTGCAATGCCAAACATGATGGAGGCAATGGCGGGGTCATTGACCTCTCGTCATGTCACCAGCGCATGGGTTGTGCATGGTCATGGCGGACTTGATGAACTTGCTGTCAGTGGTCCAAACATTGTGTATGAATTGCGAGATGGCAACATTTCTCGATTCGAAATCGACGCTGCTGATTTTGGAATCGCTCGTTCCTTGCTTGCAGATATTCGAGGGGGAGACGCCACGGAAAACTTGGCCATTATGAATGGTTTGTTCGCTGGTAAAACGGGAGCAGTTCGTGACATCGTGACGTTTAATGCTGGGAGCGCACTTTTTGTCGCCAACCATGTTGGGTCAGTGGCTGACGGTATCGATATGGCTCGTGCCACCATCGATTCGGGTGCGGCAGCAAGCATGTTGCTGAATGTTGTGGCCGTAACCACGGCTGAATCCGAGCGTATGCAGGTCTAACAAACGGAACCATGTCACACCCTTTCGTCACTCTTGTGACATGGACATCACGCCTCTCACCCCCACCGAAGCCCCACAGTACGAACCTGTTCTCATGATTTCGTGTGCCACCTGTGTCATGGCAAACACCGATGCCTGCGGTGATTGCATCATGAGTTTTCTCTGCGATGCTCCATCTGAAGGGGCTGTCGTTCTTGATCTTCAGGAACTTAGGGAAATTAGGTTGCTCGCTCAGGCCGGTTTGGTGCCTACGCTTCGGCACCGTGCCGTTGGCTAAATCTTCCTCCCGTAATCCCGCAGTCGTCTCCCCAGAGGCCCCTCATGGATCTGAGTATTGGGCACAACTGCATGCCATTGGGCAAGATGCTGGCCTTCATTCACTCGGAGTTGCTCCTGCAGACGTGATGCATCGCGCACGTCAGCAGATTCAGAACCGCATCGATCATGACTTGGTCAACGACATGAAATTTACGTTCTTGCGTCCGGAACGTTCAACTACACCGATTCAACATCTTGACGGAGCACAATCAATCATTGTCGGAGTTCGCTCGTACGCAATTAGCGATCACCCTGATGTCGGTTCGACATCTCCGTTAGCCAGAGTCGCTCGTTATGCGTGGCTAGATCATTATGGTCACCTTAAGGATTCACTCTCTGTTGTTGCTGAACGCTTACGGCATGATGGTCATCGCGCTGTCGTATTCGCAGATGACAATGCAATGGTTGATCGCGAAGCAGCGTGGCTCGCAGGTATTGGTTGGTATGGCAAGAACGCAAACATTTTGTTGCCAGGACATGGAAGCTTCTTTGTTATTGGTTGCGTCATAACAACTGCAGTTCTTCCAGTGTCCACCCCTATTGATGATGGATGTGGTGCGTGTTCTCGCTGCATACCCGCATGTCCAACGGGAGCCATATTGAAAGATGGCGTCATTGATGCAAATAAGTGTTTGTCATGGTTGCTGCAAAAGCCGGGAATATTTGATCGCAACTATCGCGTGGCCTTGCACGATCGCATCTATGGATGTGACGATTGCCAAACTGTGTGTCCTCCGACACGACGAACAGTGTTGAGCGAATCAACTGAACAACTCCAGTCAGTTATTGAAGTCTTGACATGGTTGTCAATGGATGATGAGCCATTGAACGCATCATGTCAGGGTTGGTATGTGCACAAACGTGACATGACATGGATTCGGCGAAACTTACTTATTGTTCTTGGCAATATCGGTAGCCCAAGTGACCCCGAAGTAGTTGATGCCATACACAGATATGTCTCGCACCCCCGAAGCGAATTGCGTGCGCATGCGGTGTGGGCTGCAGCCAGATTGGGTCTTGGTCATCTCATCAATCATGAAGATTCTGACCCTATGGTGCGCGATGAGTTGCTGCATCTGCCAACCTTGCGAGAAGGCCTATGAAGCATCTTCTCGTCACGAATGATTTTCCTCCCAAAATTGGCGGCATTCAGTCGCTGTTGTGGGAATGGTGGCGTCGATTGCCGCCTGACTCCTTTGCTGTGCTCACAAGCCCTCATGCTGACGCCGCGACATTCGATGCAAGTGAGCCGTATCGCATTGAACGAACGCGCGAACGAGTGTTGTTGCCACATCCGTGGATGGTGCAACGCATCAACGCAATGGTCAAAGAATTCGGTGCGGACTTCGTTGTGCTTGACCCGGCCTTGCCATTAGGTCTTGTGGGGCCACGACTGTCGGTTCCCTACATGTTGGTGTTGCACGGTGCAGAAGTAACGGTGCCTGGCAGACTGCCGTTGTCTCGCCAAGTCTTAGGCCATGTATTGCTGGGCGCTGAACACATCATCGCCGCTGGTGGATATCCGGCAACAGAAGGTGACCATGCAGCGGGGCGCGCTTTGCCCTCCACTATTGTTCCGCCAGGCGTCGACACACAGAGATTTGTTCCGTTGGATCCTCTGAGCAAAAAGGCGGCACGTGCGCGATTTGGTTTTGATGCCGATGACGAAATAATTCTCGGAATTAGCAGGCTTGTGCCCCGCAAGGGATTCGACACTGTGATTCGGGCTGTTGCACAACTGTCCCCACACCGACCACGATTACGCTTAGCAATCGCCAGCACGGGTCGCGATGAAGATCGCTTGCGAAAATTGGCTGGTGAATTGCATGCTCCGGTGACGTTCTTGGGGCGCGTTGATCATGATGATGTTCCAGCGTTGTACGGATGCGCAGATATTTTTTCCATGATGTGTCGTAATCGCTGGGCTGGTCTCGAGCAAGAAGGGTTTGGCATTGTTTTTGTTGAAGCGGCCGCATGTGGAGTGCCGCAAATTGCAGGCAATAGCGGGGGAGCAGCAGAGGCAGTTCTTGACGGCGTCACTGGCTATGTCATGGCTGACCCCTCCGATGCTTCTGGTTTGGCTGCTCGCATCGCCACAATTCTTGATGATGATTCACTACGTGCCTCGATGGCCATTGCCTCGCGTGCTCGTGCAGAGGCTGAATTTGAATATTCGGTTCTCGCGGCACGTTTGGGACAAGTGCTGAAGGTTGGGCAATGATGGAGGTCATGCCAGGATCGATGCTTGTCAAATGCAATCTCGCTTTAACCGCTGTCTTTGTCGCGATGTCAATCATTGCTGCAGTCACTTTCACATCTCCGTGGAAGGGCATTGGCGTCGCAGTGAGTCTGAGCTGTTTTACAGTCGGCATCATTGCGTTTTTGTGGGGCTACTGGACAGCAGTACAACGAAGTCGTACCGACAATATTTCTGTAGCAGCACTTTATTTTTTGGTTGACAATTGTGCGCCACAATCAGTTGCACGACTGATGAATGGCGCCCTCGGAGTTCAGGTAGTGGTTGCGGTTGCTACGGCAATTAGTCGCACAACCACAGATGGTCGCACGGGGAGTACCTTGGCTTTTGGGGTCTTGGCTCCCATGATGGGCCTTGGTCTCAATGGTCTATGGGGAGCCACCCACGGCACATTTGCCCCTCGCCAATTCCTTGATTCCAGCGAGGTGCCACTTCAGGGGTCCGCGAGCGGTCAAGATTAGAACTATGACAGACCGCGCTGCACAGACCGCCCTCATCTCGGCCCCACTCAATGCATGTTGGGATGTCGTTCTCGAATTTGAGAAATACCCCGATTGGGCAAAAGATGTCAAGGAAGCAAAGGTGTTGACACACGACAATGAAGGTCGTGGTCTTCGAGTCGAGTATCGCGCATCAGCTCTTGGTCGCAGCACTCGTTACACACTTGAGTATGACTATTCAGAAAAGCCATCACGTCTGTCATGGCATCTGGTGGAAGGCGACATCATGCATGCGCTCAACGGCGCGTATTCATTTGTTGAAGTTGACGGCGGCACTCAAGTCTTTTATGAACTGGAACTGGAACTTGTTGTTCCGTTGCCTGGTTTTGTGAAGCGTCGCGCAGAGGCACGTATTCTCGTCGAAGCAGTCAAAGAACTGAAGGCTCGCACCGAGTCGTGAGTTTTGTCGGAATTGATGTTGGTGGCACAAAGTGTCACGGCGTGAGCGTTGACGATCGTGGAGTTGTTCTTGAAGAAATCAGATATCCGACACCACATGCGTCGGACTTGGTTGATCTGCTTGAGTCAATGTTTCATGAACTATCCGGAACACAAACTCTTGGTGTCGGAGTTCCTGGACTAATTACCCCAGATGGAATAGTGCGGGCGTCTCCCAACATGAAGGGTGCACACAACATTGCAGTCGGGCCTGAACTTCGTTCCCGTCTCGGCATCAGCGTGCATGTTGAAAACGATGCAACGATGGCGGCATTCGGAGAATGGAAAGCTGGTGCTGCGCTTGGAGCCCTGAATGCAGTAATCGTCACGCTTGGTACTGGTATTGGTGGTGGCATTGTTATGGGTGGTCAGTTGCAACGTGGCGCAAATGGGTTTGTGGGCGAAATAGGGCACATGGTTGTACAACATGGAGGCGAATTATGCGTGTGTGGCAGGCGAGGATGTTGGGAACGATACGCATCAGGTTCTGCATTGCGAATGTTGAGCGGCGGTATGAGCGGCGAAGACGTATTTGCGGCAGCTAGTTCAGGTGACAGTCATGCACTATCTGTCGTTGCTACTTTTGCAGATTGGGTTGCGGTTGGACTCGCAAGTCTTACGAACATCTGTGACCCAGAAGTAATTGTTATTGGCGGTGGAGTCGTGCAGTCCTTCGGACATGTACTGGAGTCCGTGTCAAAAAGTTTTTCTTCCGCGTTGTATTCATCTGAATCACGGCCTCATCCATCTTTGCGTGTCGCGGCATTGGGTGAACGCGCTGGTGCAATCGGGTGCGCCCTTTTTATGACTCAGGGGTAGCCCAACTGCGAGAGCGTTCAACGGCTCGTAGCCATTGCGCATGTGAGCCATCGGGAATGCCGGGCTCGAATTGTTTGTCAAGTGTCCACATCGAATCAATTTCATCAAGGTTCGCCCACACGCCTTCTGCTAACCCAGCTAAGTATGCAGCACCTAGTGCAGTCGTCTCATGATCTGTTGGTCGCAAAACAGGCACACCCAGTGCATCTGCTTGACGTTGCAACATTGCATCCATGACAGAAGCACCGCCGTCAACACGTAGCTCGGCAAGAGTGATTCCACCAGCGAGAGTCATTGCATCAATAGCATCGCGAGTTTGATGAACCATTGCATCAATCACGGCACGAGCAATGTGTGCCTTAGTGGTCCCACGAGTAATGCCAATGATTGAGCCGCGCGCGTACGGATCCCACCATGGACTTCCTAAGCCTGTAAAGGCAGGCACCACACAGACGCCGCCCGAATCCGACACGGACTCGGCCAATGGTCCAATCTCAGAAGAATTGTTGATGATGCCAAGTCCGTCACGTAACCACTGAACGGCAGCTCCAGTAGCAAAGATTGCTCCCTCAAGTGCATAGACGGGTGCACCATCACCGAGGTCCCATGCGACAGTAGTGAGCATTCCATCTGCAGGTGGCGGACATGTTGTACCGATATTGAGAAGAACAAAACTTCCCGTTCCGTACGTGTTCTTTGCCATGCCAACGCTCATACATGCTTGTCCAAATAATGCTGCTTGTTGGTCACCGGCAATTCCAGAAATTGGTATTCCGTCCGGCACACCAGGAACATCAGCGGTGACACCGAATCGTCCACTTGATGGTTGGACCGTGGGCAGTACTGACATGGGGACACCGAGTAGTTCACACATTTCAGCGCTCCATTGCAATGTGTTGATGTCGAACAACATGGTGCGACTTGCATTGGAAGGGTCTGTGACGAATGCGGCGCCAGCAGTCAGTTTCCACACCAGCCATGAGTCAATTGTTCCGATACATAAATGCTCGATAGGGGGAACTGCTGTGTGTTGCAACAGCCAAGCAGCTTTTGTTCCTGAAAAATACGGATCGAGTACTAGACCGGTGACTGCGCGAACACGATCAATGTGCGGCAGTAATTCTTCGCATCGTCCTGCCGTTCGACGGTCTTGCCAGACAATTGCATGTGCGGTTGGCTGTCCCGTTCGTTTGTCCCAGGCCAATACGGTCTCTCGTTGGTTGGTGATACCAATGGCCGATACGGGTTGAGTGAGTTGGCCACATACCTCTTGCAACGTGGCCACAATTGCATTCCAAATTTCGTGTGCATCATGTTCAACCCAACCTGGTTGGGGAAAGAATTGAGTGAATTCTCTGTATGCAGAAAAAGACTTTTTCCCGTCATCAAAGACGGCACGAGTGCGAACCCCGGTAGTGCCTGCATCAATCGCGAGCACCACGCTCATGAAGTGCCTGACCCCGATGTTGCAATGAGATGAATAAGGTCCGCATGTACTCCGGGAGTTGCAGCAAGCACTTGCGAGGGCGTAACAGCATTGCCGAAGTAATCGGAAACGATTGCACCAGCTTCAGTTGCTATGACCTGGCCAGCAATCAGGTCCCAGGAATGAAGGTGTTCTTCGAAATACGCATCGAGGCGACCGCACGCGACGAAACACAAATCTACGGCTGCAGCACCAAACCGACGAATGTCTCGTACCTTCATCACAATGTCTGCAACGCGTTTGGCGTGTACTTCACGTTCGCTGATCCGATAGCTGTATCCGGTGCACACGAGAGCGTCTGAAATGTCCTTGTTGTCGCGGACACAGATGGGCATTCCGTTGACGGTGGCTCCTTCTGTGCGGGCGCCACTAAACATCTCGCCAAGTACTGGAACGTACACGGCCCCTGCTAGTGGACCATGTTCGTCAACCGCACCAATTGACACGGCCCACATCGGGAGATCGAAATAGAAATTCGTTGTTCCGTCGATTGGGTCAATGTGCCACGTAATTCCAGAGGTGCCCTGCTTGGCTGAGCCTTCTTCTCCGATAATTGCATCATCAGGACGAACCTGAGCCAGGCCCTCTGTAATCATTGCTTCACTTGCTCTATCGAACTTCGTGACCATGTCAATCGGTGAAGACTTTGTTGTCGCAGTGAGTGGGCCACTTTTACGTCCGTGAAGTGCCATGTCGCCTGATTGGCGAGCAAGCGATTCTGCAATCTGACGCAGTTGAGAACCGATTGACAACGATGTACTCATGAAGGGTCCGAAATCTCTCGCCATTCGCCGTGAGCTCGTAACACAAGGACTGCAATGATGGCTGTTCCACCAGCGCCGATCAGGCTGCAGATCAACATTCCCGAACCCGTCTGCACGGTGCAGCGAACGTCGCATTGTGCATCAATGAGGCCGTAACCAAGAAGCCCACCTGCGAGTCCACCAAGGAGAATTGAGCAAAAGGCAATGACCCGTGCAGTGACGGACGGCAAAGCAGAAAGAGAAGGGGTGGAATCTGGCACCTGTCCATCGTAGGCGTGGAGGCATGACGAGTGCAGTAGCGTTCGGTGAAATGACCACTGAACGTTCGATTCTTCACATTGATATGGATGCCTTCTATGTGTCGGTTGAGTTATTGCGTCACCCCGAACTGCGCGGACTGCCAGTAGTTGTAGGTGGAACAGGAGGTCGCGGTGTTGTGGCCGCCGCTTCGTATGAGGCTCGACGGTATGGGATTCACTCTGCGCTGTCATCAGCGGTTGCACGCAAGTTATGCCCTGACGCTGTGTTCATTGCACCTGATATTTCTCACTATGTCGAATTCAGCCAAAAGTTACACACCATCTTTGAGTCGTTCACGCCGCTCGTCGAGCAGATCTCTATCGATGAAGCATTTCTTGATGTCACCGGGGCATCGCTATTGATGGGGGATGCTGTGTCTATTGCTTGGGCACTGCGTAAGCGTGTGGTGTCGGAAACACAGTTGACATGCAGTGTCGGAGTTGCACCGAACAAATTTCTCGCCAAGCTCGCATCAGAACATGCCAAGCCTCGAGCAATGGCTGGCGGAGTGCAGCGCGGGTATCAAGTATTTGAAGTGAAGCGCGGGTCTGAATCTGAATTCTTGTTGCCGCTTCCGGTGCAATCACTGTGGGGTGTTGGGCCTGCAACGCTGGCAAAACTTGAAGCTATTGGCGTGCGTCTTGTTGCTGATTTGGCCGAACTTGATGTTGAAATCGTGTGTGCCGCTGTTGGAGACGTGAACGGACGACATCTCCATTCGCTTGCGCAAGGTATTGATGACCGGACAGTCGAATCAGAACGAATCGCCAAATCAATCGGGCATGAAGAGACGTTCTCTACAGACCTCACTACGCACGAGGAACTGCGAGTCCAATTAGTGCGCCTATGTGATGCGGTGGCACGTCGCACTCGTGATGCTGGTGTCGCTGCCGGCACTCTGTTGTTGAAAGTGAAATTTTCATCGTTTGAGTCGGTCACTCGGTCAGTGACCCCTGCCGTGCCGTTGACGACAGGGCCTTCAATGGTGGCAGCCCTCGAGCCACTGTTGGCGATGCTGGATTATGCACAAGGTGTTCGACTGCTTGGCGTCCATGCTCAAAAATTGGCCGAGCAAAGTGAGGGGATTCCACGGTTGTTCGACGATGGGGGAGACACTCCAGAAGACATTGAAGAACAATGGAAACCAGCCAGCAAGGCAGTTGACCTCATCGTCGATCGATTTGGAGCCGGGATAATCGGGCCCGTCAGCGGACTCAATAGCCGACAGCCTGGTCAGAGCCCTGCCGGGCCAGTCCTCGACGACCGCCCCTGACACAGAACACACCGAGGCGCATTGCGTTTAGGTCAGCGAGGTGAGACAATACATCTGTGCCATTGTCAGATGAAGAACAAAGAATCCTGCGCGAGATTGAAGATCAGCTCAAAACTGATGAGAAGTTCGCTAACGCTGTGTCCTCATCAGGGTTGTATCGCCATTCTGCTCGCCGTGTTTGGTGGGCCCTAGTCGGCGTCATTGTGTCGCTTGTGGCAGTCGTTGCCAGCCTGCAGATTCATTTCTTGGTTGCATTTGCTGCCTTTGTCGTGATGATGGGCTTTGCTTTGGTCATTGAACGGCAAGTTCGGTTGATTGGGCGCGCGGGGGTACAAGACCTTGCCCAGACAATTCGTAAGCCTCGCGTCAAGTTTCCCCACAATTAGTCGGGATTTGCCCACTACTGTTGGCGCTATGCAAAACGCAGGTTCCTCTTCGAAAAACGACCCTGCCTTCTTGTCTATTCTTGGGGCAATCATTGTCCGACCGTGGCTGTGGGTCACTGCACTTGCCCAGGCCTATCGGTTAGTGCCGCGTGGTTGGTGGCGCACGTCGCCATTCCTGCCTGTGCCGCCCCGGGACTATATGGAGTTTCGTCTGGTGACTCAATACGGCGGCGGGCACGGTGTAGCGCGCGACCCTATTCGATCACGAGATGTAGTCGACTACTTGCAGTGGTGCAGACGCTGGAGTAGCGAAAACTAATGAGAAGTGCGCTCGTTCTCAATGCAACATATGAACCTCTCAGTGTTGTGTCGGCACGACGTGCGATATGTCTTGTCCTGTGCGATAAAGCTGAAGTCATCGCAGACGACGGAACGGTCGTTCATTCTGAACGGCTTACCTTGGCGTCACCAATCGTCATTCGTTTGCGGTACGTAGTGAAAGTTCCGTATCATCGCAATGCAACCATGTCACGACGCGCTGTGTTTGCTCGCGATCATCATCGTTGCGGGTATTGCGGCGGAACCGCCGACAGCATCGACCATGTCATGCCCCGCTCTCGCGGTGGAAAAAATGTTTGGGAAAATGTCATTGCCGCATGTCGTGGATGCAATCTACGAAAGCGCGATCGCACGCCGGAAGAAGCCGGAATGCAGTTATCGAGCATTCCCCGTGCACCCCGCGAGATGTCATGGATTATGTATGCCGTGCCACGCGTTCCTGAACAGTGGAAGCCGTACTTGGCTGAGGCCAGTTAACACGAATCGAATTCCCCAATGATTACGCCTTCAATGGAGTGGGGCCGCCATGACTGGACAGGTGCCGCTGCAGAGTTTCATGCAACGGAGTTGCCTGCGGAGCGTGCAATGTGGTGGTGCCACGTTGAGACACCGACTGTGATTCTTGGATCAACTCAATCAGTTGATGATGTTAATCAGAACATTGCAGAGGAAAGTGGTGTGTTGGTGTCGCGACGGCGCAGTGGTGGGGGAGCAGTATTTGTGCACCCTTCAGATTCTGTATGGATTGACATAACAATCAGTCGAGCTGATCCATTGTGGAAAGACGAACTCGCACAGTCAATGCTGTGGCTTGGTGAATGTTTCGTTGAAGCACTGTCACCGTGGGTGGAGGCTGAGGTGTATCGCAACTCGTTCTCAACAGGGGTTGACGGTCGTGTCGTGTGCTTTGCGAGTTCATCTCCTGGTGAAGTTTTTGTGGGAGCCAAGAAGCTTGTGGGCATTAGTCAACGACGCGGTCGAGACGGCGCCAGATTTCAATGTGTGTTGTATCGACACTGGCGACCAGATGAGTGGTCGGCAATCCTTGCTTCGGCCGAAGTGCGGTCACGGGTTGCAGATATTGCCGTGGCGACCCTCGATGTCCCGGCTCTCACCCTCGTACAAGCCATCTCTAAACAGCTCGCTGGCATCGGTGGGGAAGATAGTGGAGCGATTTGGGGATAAATGGTTGACAGTGGGGCATAGTGGGGATACTCTGTCCCACGGGAGAGGCGGAGAACTTCACCCGGGAAGGCAGAGATTGTGTTTGTTGGAGTGCATGAGCGACAGCTCGACCCAAAAGGTCGACTCGCGCTCCCTGCTGCATTTCGTCCCCGTCTCGAACCTCGCTGTTACTTGGCCTTTGGTCGCGATAAATGTATAGACGTTCTTACGGCTGAAGCCTTCGAGCAAGTTGCTGAGGACATGCTCCAAAAAGTACGGAGCGGAGAGATGGACCGCAACGAACAGCGAGCACTTGCTGCAAACACGATTGAGGTAACCATTGATGCTCAAGGTCGCGTGAACCTTGATGAAAAACTTCGCGAGTACGCAGGAGTGCTGTTGGGCTCACGAGTGATTGTCGCTGGTTCCTTTGACCGCGTCGAAATCTGGGAACCAGATCGTCATGATCGCAACATCAGTTCGGGTACCGAACAAATAGCTGGAGCGGGCGCGTGATTCTCGATGCTCCACATGTCTTTTCAATCAGTCAGTGGCCGACGGTCTCTGGCAGTCTCCCGGATGGCACGGTGGTTAGCTCCAACTCCGCCCGCTACCATCGCGCACATTCCGGGGATACATCCGGGTGGCAATTGCTTTCCGGGAGGCTGCCAGGGACCGTCCGTCATGACATGGGTACCAACGTGAACGCGGTTTTTGCTCACCTGCCAGTGATGTTGGAACAAATTACCGATGTCTTTTCCAACATGAACGCCGGTGTTTTTCTTGATGCAACACTCGGTGGCGCTGGACATAGCACGGCAATACTGACGGCGCATCCCCAAGTGTCATTGCTGGGAATCGATCAAGATGACATGGCTCTTGAATCAGCTGAACAAGTTCTTGCAGCCGCTGGTTGTAGCGGACGCGTTGCCCTCCGACGTGCCCGGTTCGATGCAGCGGCGCTAATCGTGGCGAAAGAGGGCATCGGCTCGTTGTCCGGTGCCCTCTTCGACCTCGGTGTTTCTTCTCCACAATTCGATGTTGCTGAGCGTGGATTTTCATATCGATTCGATGCGCCGCTTGATATGCGCATGGACCGCTCCCAAACTTTGAGTGCAGATGTGATTGTTAACACTTATGACGAAGATGCGTTAACGAGCATGTTGCGTCGAAATGCGGACGAGCGTCATGCTTACCGAATTGCAAAGGCGATTATTGCCGCACGTCCGGTCCATTCCACTGCGCGATTGTCAGATGTCGTGAGTTCAGCAATCCCTGCGCCAGCGCGACGTCGCGGAGGACATCCTGCGAAAAGGACCTTTCAGGCTATTCGTATTGAAGTCAATGCAGAGCTTGAAATTCTTCCGGGTGCTTTACGGAACGTCATTTCACTATTGGCTCCGGGCGCTCGATTGGCAGTTCTTTCGTATCACTCTGGCGAAGACCGCATCGTGAAGTCCGTGATGAGATCAGCAGAGACTGGCGATTGTGATTGCCCACCAAATCTTCCCTGCGGATGCGGTGCTATGCGGTCAGTCGTTCGTGTCCGTGCACCTCGTGATGCAAGTAGAGCCGAATTGGCGCTTAACCCCAGGTCTTCTTCGGCACGTTTGCGAGTCGTCGAGAAAATACCTATCGAGAGCCAGAAGTAATCATGGCTGTCGCTATCAAATTTCCAACAGTTCTGGCGCCACGTGAGGACCGAGATAATCGGCCCAAGTTGGCGTTGGTTCCTCAGAGCGAGCGACGCTATTTCCGAGTAATCACCGCGGTGGCTCTCGTCGTAACAGTGATGTTCTGCATCGTGGCGCTTCGTGCACATATGGCTCAACAAGAGATGCATCTAGATAAATTGAACTACGACATCACCCGTGCGCGAGCACATTTCGAAACCTTGCGCGCCGAACGTGCAAATCTTCAGTCACCTGGCCAATTGATGAATCAGGCAAGTCTCATGGGTCTCGTTCCGAGTTTTCCAATTCGCATGGTAGGTATTCCGACAGCTGTTGCCGCTGAAGTAGCAGCAACAGTGGGCAAAGTCGATTCTGACGTCGTGGCTCGTACTGAATCGCCGCTTGACGAGTTCGGTCGGATGAAAGCAGTCGTGGTCGGATCACCATGACTGGGCCAGAAAGTTCACATCGCGGCACGCGTTCACACGCAACGCCGTCGTCATCAGGATCAACAACTTCTCGTTCTGCATCATCTCGTTCAAAGTCGTCTCGCGTAACGAGTAATGGCGGTGCTTCGTCTGGTCGTTCACGTTCGACAAGTCGACCACCGGTAGCAAAGAGGCCAAGTCGGCCCCCAGTTCGCAGTTCGGCAGCAACTCGCGGGCCGGCATCAACTGTGTCACCCTTTGAATCTCTTATGGCATCTGCATGGCATTGGACCAAGATGAGTTTCACTGGGGAAGTACCAGCGTCATTGCGCTCAAGCAAGATTCCATCATCAGAAGCTCACCACAGGGTCAAGCATCGTTTACGAATCATGGTGGGACTTTTCATCCTTGCCCTAATCTCGTTGCTTGGTCGAGTGGTGCTTTTGCAAACGGTTCAACGGCATTCGTACTTCGAAGCAAGCGTAGATCAGCGCACCAGAGTGAATATTCTGCGTGCAGCTCGCGGGGTCATCTTCGATCGCAACGGTCATGAGCTGGCACTGTCTGTCCCAAGTACAACCGTGTATGCGGATCCTCGTGATATCACTGATGTTCCTGCTGTTGCGCACGCATTATCTGTTGCACTGGCGCACACCCCGGAACAAGAGGCCCGACTGCTCACAACTCTCAGCGCTCCCGGTTCAAAATTCACTTACATCGCGAGAGGCCTGAGTAAAGAAAATGCTCAAACTCTGCTTGGTCTCGCACTACCTGGTGTGTATTCGTACAAGGAACCGTCTCGACAGGTAGAAGGCGGAGTTGCGGGCGCTGTCATTGGTCGAACAGATCCTGACGGGCTAGGAACGTCTGGCCTTGAAAAGCAATTTAACAAAATTCTCACAGGGGTTGACGGCAAAGGTATTCGTGAAGTTGATAAGAATGGCCGTTCAATCGCCGGAGTACAGAGCACCACAGCGGCGCCAGTTGCCGGCGATGACATTGTTTTAACGCTTGACAAGAATATTCAGTTTCAAACTGACACAGCTCTCCTTGACCGTGTTGGACAACTCAGTGCCAAAGGAGGCACTGCAATTGTGATGAATACAACGACGGGCCAGGTGTATGCGATGTCGAATGTGCGACGGAATACTGCAGGCTCTGCAGTTCTTGCATCAGGAAACTTTGCAGCTGTTGAGGCGTATGAGCCTGGATCTGTGGCAAAAGTGTTCTCAATCAGCGCTGCATTGAATGAAGGAACCGTGACTCCAGAAACAGTCTTAAGGGTTCCAGGTGCAATCGTTGTTGACAAATTTCCCATTCGTGATGCATGGCCTCACCCTCCCATGGACATGAATGTGCGAAGCATTATTAGTGAGAGTTCAAACATTGGAACCCTCATGACAGCGGGAACAATCAGTTCTAATTCCTTGCACGATTATTTGTCTGCATTTGGTTTTGGTCAGAAAACGGGTCTGGATTATCCAGGTGAAAGTCGGGGAACCTTACGAAACGCGAACAAATGGCGAGGCACGGAAAAGGTAACTGTGTCGTACGGTTATGGAATGGCCGCAACCGCACTCCAAATGATCGCAGGTGTGAATACTGTGGCGAACAAGGGAACTTATGTTGCTCCACAGTTAGTGAGTGCCACCATTGATAAGACGGGGAAACGGCATCCTGTAGCCCCGTCTAATACTCGATCAGTTCTTAAACCTGAGACAGCTGCAGCTATGACCGAGATGTTACGAGAAGTTATCTGTACAGGAACTGGAGAACTCGCTCAAGTAAAGGGCATGGAAATCGCTGGCAAAACGGGTACTGGCTACAAGGTGCAGGCGAATGGAACATATTCAACAGATACTGGCGGGCGTAAGTATTTTGCATCGTTCGTCGGATATTTTCCAGCTACTAATCCTCAAGTAACGATCTTGATCAGCATTGACGAACCGAACGCGTCATCTCGGGACCGTTTCGGTGGTACTGCCGCAGCTACGGTCTTTGCTCGTTTGGTTCCAGGAGTAATGCACGAATTGGGTATCCAGGCAACTGGTTCAGGCACTGGTTGTAAGGCGGGCGCTAAGTCTGCTGGACACTGATCGGATCATGAAGCATGTCGCGCCATTCAGTTTCTCCGTTGACTGTCGACAGCCTTGTCATGCACGCCGACATTGCTGCCACGATTGTCGGAAGTAAGAACGCTGTATTCTCTGGGATAACTCAGGATTCTCGTAATGTTGAACCGGGTGACATCCTGTGTTGCGTTCGGGGACAGTTGTTCGACGGCCATCAGTTCATCTCTGAAGGAATCATGCGTGGAGCCGTGGCGGTACTTGTCGACCATATTGATGAATCAATAGCATCGTCCGTCGTACAAATCATCGTGCCTGATGTACGCAGAGTTCTTGGTCGCATCGCATCTGCTGCTTTTCGGCACCCTGCATCCTCTTTGAAGATGGTTGGGATCACCGGAACAAATGGCAAAACAACAACTGCGTCAATTCTTGGGTCGTTGTTGACGGCTCATGGCGGATCTGTGCATGTGATGGGAACATTGACGGGAGCGCGGACAACCCCTGAGTCAATAGATCTGCACGCCCAATTACGTTCATGCGTGGACTCAGGGGTTGATCATGTAGTCATGGAAGTGTCGTCGCATGCGTTGGAGCATCACCGCGTAGATGGAATCGCTTTCGATGTGGCTGTCTTCACAAATCTCGGTCATGACCACCTTGACTTTCATGGCACCATGAAAAATTACTTTGCGGCCAAGAGAAAGTTGTTCACATCTGAACATGCAAGAGCGGCTGTAGTCAATGCAGATGACCCCTATGGGCTCCGCTTGCAAACGGAAGCTGTTGTTCCAACATCTTCGTATTCTTTATCGAATGTAAGCAATGTGATGGTCGCTGCGTCCCATGTTTCCTTTACCTGGAAGAGTCTTGACGTTCGTCTTCCAATTGGTGGCTCTTATGCAGTGATGAATGCACTCGCTGCCATTACTGCTGCCAATGAACTTGGTGTTCCTGATGAGCGCATCATCAGTGGATGTGCCTCCGTGCAGACCGTGCCTGGTCGGTTTGAATCAGTCCCTAATGATGTTGACATCGATGTTGTGGTCGACTTTGCGCATACGCCTGAAGCGTTGCAGGGCCTGTTGATTAGTGCGCGAGAAATTGCTCGCGCAGGATTGATAGTGGTTTTTGGATGCGGCGGAGATAGGGACCATGCAAAGCGCCCACTCATGGGGGACATCGCATCTCGCGGGGCGGACATCGTGATTGTTACCTCTGATAATCCACGTAGCGAAGACCCAGAGCTCATACTGGCCGAAGTCATGTCAGGCGTTGTGGTCAATCATGCGTTGGTTAGTTCCATCGTGAACAGAGAAAAAGCAATTGAATCCGCCATCTTGGGTGCAAAGCGTGGTGACATGGTGGTTATAGCTGGCAAGGGTCATGAAACAACTCAGGAAATTAATGGTGTGATGACACCTAGCAGCGATGTAGCGATCGCTGCCGGAGCGCTTCGGATGCGAGAGGAGAAAACGAAATGATTGCAGTTCTTATCGCTGGAGCAGTGGCCATGGTGTTGTCTCTGTTTGGTACGCGCGCGTTGATCTCATTTTTTGATTCGATTGGGAAAGGTCAGCCGATTCTCGGTTCTGACGACCATGGACCCGTTCATCACATGAAAAAGCAAGGGACAGCCACGATGGGCGGAATTGCCATCATGGTGTCCGCATTCATTGGTTGGGTTGCGGGACATCTGCGCGGTGGAATAGCTCTCTCTGACCAAGCAATGATTATGTGGGCCATCTGTGGAGTCTTGTCAGTCATCGGTTTCCTTGATGACTTCTTGAAAGTGCGTCACGCGCATAATCGCGGAATCTTTTGGAAGAAAAAGGGATACATCACCTTCGGACTGGTTGTCGCCATGATGACGTGGCTACTCGTGGGAACAGGTGTTAGCGAAACGTTGTCGTTCACTCGCCTGGATTTCCCCGGATGGCAGTTGTCGCCCGTTCTGTGGGTCGTATGGACATCAGTGATGGTGTGGGCAACAACAAATGCTGTGAACGTGACGGACGGTCTCGACGGTCTCGCCGCTGGCTCAGCCTTGTTCGGATTTCTAGCCTTCACGGTGATTGCATATTGGGGATTTCGAAATCCTGATATTTATCATTTGGTCAACCCTCTTGACTTGGCTGTTTTTTCTGCCGCAATGGCAGGTGCATGCGGTGGGTTTCTGTGGTGGAATGCTGCGCCAGCGCGAATTTTTATGGGAGACGTTGGAGCGTTAGGAATTGGCGCAGCCTTGGGCTTATTGGCGGTGACCACCAATACGCACATGTTGCTTCCACTGATCTGTGCACTCAATGTGATGGAAGCTGGCTCAGTTGCTTTGCAGATGGGTGTATTCAAGGCATCGGGTCGAAAGAAACGATTGTTTCGTATGTCGCCAATTCATCATCACTTTGAACTTCTCGGGTGGCCAGAAACTACTGTCATTATTCGATTTTGGATCTTGTCTGGAATATGTGTGGCTGTCGCGGTCGGAATGTTTATTGCAGACTTCACACACATAGCCGATTCCTTTGCCGGGCGGTGACATGAAACGGGTAGCGGTTTTTGGTCTGGCCCTTGCTGGAGCAGCAGCAGCGCGTGCCTTGGCGGCGCGAGGCATCGAAGTGGTTCTCTCAGATGATGTGATCATCGACGAACATCGTCATCTCGCGCGTGAGCTTGGCTGCACAATTGTTCCTGTGGCTACTCAGTCCGATGTTGTTGCTTTTCTTAACGGCGTTGATGTGTTAATTCCTGCACCGGGCGTGGCACCACTTCACCGTGTCGTCGTTGAGGCACTCGCGCGTGACATATCTGTTCGTACTGAAATTGATATTGCATACGAATGGGAACAGCAGAGAAGTGGTGGACCTCGGCCTATTCTCGGAGTCACGGGTACAGACGGTAAGACAACAACCACAATGATTACCGCAGCGTTGTTGCGTGGCGGTGGGCGTTCGGTCGGTGAGGTGGGGAACACTGACCTTCCGTTTATGGCGGCTGTTGACCTACCATTTGATGCTTTTGTTGTGGAGTGTTCAAGTTTTCGATTGCAATTCACAGACGTTTTTCGCTGTGACGCGTCGGTATGGCTCAATCTGGCGCCTGACCATCTTGATTGGCACGGTTCAATTGAAAAATACACTGAGGCAAAGCGTCGACTATGGGCATATTCAAGAAATAGCGACGTAGTGATCGCTCCTACAGACAATGACGTGATTCTTAAATCAGCCCGTGCAACGCCAGCACGTTGTGTCACCTTTGGACTTGATGCAGGCGACTACATGGTGTCGTCGGGATCTTTGATGAGTCCGCACGGAGTCATCTGCTCGGTTGATGAATTATGGCGTGCACTTCCGCATGACATTACTAACTCGCTGGCTGCTGCGGCATTGGTCATCGAATCTGGGTTAAGTGTTGTGGGGGATGTAGCAGCGCCACTACACAATTTTGAATCAGCACATCACCGCATTGAACTCGTCGGCCATTTCGATGGGTCAGCATGGTACGACGACTCCAAGGCAACGAGTCCTCACGCAGCACTCACCGCTATACGGTCTTTTGAGCACATCGTGTTGATAGCTGGAGGCCGCAACAAGGATTTAGATCTGACACAGATGGCTACAGAACCCAAACGAATGGCCGGAGTTGTTGCAATCGGGGATGACGCTGGCGCAATACGACAGGCTTTTGAAGGAGTGTGCGTCGTGAGTGATGCCACGTCAATGGATGAAGCGGTTGCTCTTGCACACGGCATGGCGAAGAATGGCGCAACGGTTTTATTGTCTCCCGGGTGTACTAGTTATGACTGGTACAACAATTACAACGAACGTGGTGACGACTTTCAAGACAAGGTACGAAAGTACTTCAACCGAACAGAATCGAGTTCATAATGGCCACAGATAAACGAACTGCCCCAACTCTCAAGGAACGCCGACTTGCAACCCTTCGCCGAACCGGAGTTGCTGATCGTCATCGTGTTGCATTGGAGAAACCGTCTGCCGCATTCTTCTGGATCCTCATCATTGTCATTTCGTTTGTCATGTTGGGTCTGGTCATGGTGTTGTCGTCATCTTCAGTAACAAACTTGCACTCTGGTGGGTCAGCGTGGGAAATGCTTCAACGCCAATTGATTTGGGCAGCCTTGGGAGCATTTGCGATGTGGGCGGCGTACGAGCTGCCGTACGAAACTTGGCGTAATCCTCGACTACTAATGCCGGTAGTTCTAACAGTGGCGGGTTTGAACGCCGCAGTGATTTTGAAGGGCGCTTGGTTGAATGGTGCACGCGCATGGCTAGACATTGGTCCGTTCCGAATGCAGCCTTCTGAATTCATGAAAATCGCTGTGGTTCTTTTCTGCGCAAACTTGCTGTCGCATCGACATCGTTCGGTTCAGATCACGAGCATTGTGTTGTGGCCCATGATTGCAGCATTGACAGTCAGTGCAGGATTGTGCGCCTTTCAAAAGGATTTCGGTGGAAGTTTGATTTTTGGTGGCGTCGTGCTTGCCATGATGTTTATCGCTGGGCTTCCACTGCGACAGTTAGCTGCAACTACAGTAAGTGTTGCGATTCTCGGAGTTTTCGTACTTAAGTTTGCAAGCAACGCCAGTGCGCGAATGCTTGCCTTTATGCATCTTGATGCCACAAAAGAAGACAGTGGATATCAGGTGTATCAGTCACTATTGAGCATTGCGAACGGCGGCTGGTCGGGTACTGGAATCGGATCTGGCACTAGTAAATGGGGTTACGTGCCCCTTGCTTACAGCGATTTTATTTTCTCAGTCATCGCAGAAGAGCTGGGGATTTTTGGTTCATTGATGGTCATTGGCGGATTTTTAGCATTGGTCATCTTCGGCTTGCAGGTTGCACTGTCAGCGCCAGATACCCACGGCGCATTTATTGCAGGAGGTATATCTGCATGGTTCGGCGTTCAGGCATTAGTCAATGTCGGCGGAGTAGTGGGCGCACTGCCGATGACAGGATTAACTCTTCCTTTCTTGTCGTACGGCGGCTCTTCTCTGATCGCTTCGATGGCAGCGGCAGGATTATTGTTGAACGTGGCTCGAGATGTAAAGACTTCGCATTAACCGTGGTGTACGCAGTCGTAACCGGTGGCGGAACAAGTGGCCATGTCATTCCGGCGATAGCAATTTGTGAGTTACTCGTTGAAGCTGGTCATCCAGTGTCCGATATTCGCTACGTGGGTTCTCGGCGGGGCGTTGAGCAAGAGTTGATGCGATCGTTTGAAGTTGCTGCTGAATATCTTCCAATCTCTGGATTACAGCGTTCGTGGACCATTCGGGGCATGGCACGAAATGTTTTGCTCCCGTGGCGCTTATTACGAAGCCGGATTCTTGCTCGTGGGCTCCTTAAATTGTGGAGCCCCGGCGTTGTGGTCTCGGTTGGTGGATATGCGAGCGAACCAATGTCGCGGGCAGCTCTTGCAGCACATGTGCCATTGGTATGTGTGAGTTACGACAGGATTCCTGGTTTGGCGACTCGTCGTCAAGCTAAACGAGCCACAATTTCTGCAGTTGCGTTTGAGGGTAGCTCTCTTCCTCGCTCGGTATTGACGGGTGCGCCAGTTCGTGAACAATTACGCGGATTAGATGTCTCTGCTTCCCGCGCACTGTCGCGTTCCATGCTCGGTATTTCTCTGGACGCACGCATGGTAGTTGTAATGGGTGGGTCTTTAGGTTCTGGTGTGTTGAATTCGATGGTTGCTGATCTGTTACTTGAAATGGCAGGAACTCAATCGGTTGTTTACCACATATGCGGTCAGCGCTTTGCACGTGATTCCATGCCGCACATACCCGCGGGGGTGCAATATGTGCGCGTTGGCTACGAAGACCGAATGGCAGATGTCTACAGCGCACTCGATGTCTTAGTTTCACGAGCAGGCGCAAGTTCAGTAGCTGAAATCGCCACAGTTGGTGTTGCTGCAGTTTTGATTCCGTGGCCTGATGCAGCAGATGGGCACCAAGAACTCAATGCCAGATGGTTGACAGATGCCGGAGCAGGAATTCTCATGGATGATGCGGCGTGTGTTGACGGGCGGGCGGTGGCTCAGGTCACTCAATTGTTGGCAGATAGTGATCGTGTGTCAATAATGGCCCGCACTGCTTATCAATTAGGTGCCATACATCGAAGCACAGCATTAGTTAAAGCAATCGAGGGGGCCGCTCACGCGACCGTCGCGCGTGGAACAATGGACGACTAATGAACGTCTCTCGTCGAACCGCTGAACCGCTCATTGGGCTCAATGTGCCTATTCGATGTCACGTCGTTGGCATTGGGGGTCCTGGCATGAGCGCAATCGCTCGCTTGTTGATTGAAATGGGTCATGAGGTGACAGGCTCAGACCTGCACGAATCAGCGGCCATTGATGATCTTCGTCAGCGCGGCGCAGAAATTTCTATTGGCCATCACGAGGCAGCCGTCCACGGTGCTGATGTCGTTACATACTCGACGGCAATTCCTTCTGCCAATGTTGAATTGGTAGAGGCGCTGCACGGTGGAATACCAACTCTTCATAGGTCTGGAATATTGGCATCGTTATGCGCTGTCACAAATGCTGTTGGCATTGCCGGTACCCATGGAAAGACAACTACTACAGCGCTCGTCACTGCGATGACTACGGCTGGTGGTCTGCATCCCTCGTCGATAATCGGTGCGGATGTTCTCGGCGGTAATGAGACTGTCCACGGGGACGGTTCACTTCTCATAATTGAGGCAGATGAAAGTGATGGGACTCTTGATGTTCTTCCATTGACATCTCTCGTGGTGACCAATATTGATATTGATCATCTTGACTATTTTGTAACGTTCGAAGCTATTAAGGAATGTTTCGCTGATGCAATCGAGCGTGCTCGCGGAGTTGTAGTGCTGAATGCAGATGATGCAGGGTCCGCTGATCTTGTGAGGGCACTTGGTCGAGATATTCGTGTGACAACTTTCGGACGGTCAGAGAATGCAACGGTCCGCATTATGTCAGTTGAGCAAAACAGTGGAGGCACATTGGTTGAAGTATGTGTCGCCGACCAGACGTACGGGTGTGCATTAAATTCACGCGGTGAACATAATGTTTTGAATTTTGCTGCTGCTCTTGCGGTGGCAATTCGTCTTGGTGTCGACCCGTCTGTCGCGTGTACGGCAGCTGCGGCTTTTCGTGGCGTCGCCCGTCGGTTCACCGAACGTGGTGATTTCCGTGGATCGTTATTAATTGACGACTATGCGCATTTGCCTGCCGAGATTTCCACCACAATTGATGCAGTGCGTTCACACCCAGCATTGACGGGTCGTGTGATTGCAGTGTTTCAACCGAATCGATACCACCGCATCGCCACGATGGCTGATTCGTATGCCGATTGTTTTGTGCAGGCAGATCGAATTGTGATTACTGACGTATATGCATCAGGTACTCAGAAGATAGACGGAGTCACAGGAGAGTTGGTGGTCGATGCCATTCGTCGTGCACATCTAAAAGCTGATGTGGTGTGGGCGCCGTCGCGCACTGACACGGTGGCTGCCGTTGAGTCATGGATCTCCCCTGGCGACATCTGCATCTCGATGGGTTGTGGCGATATTGAATCATTTCCTGATGATTTGCGAGGAGTGGCGAAATGACCACAGGTGCGCTCATTGCTGAGATGGCTGCAGTTGGTCTTGATGTTCATGGTGATAGGGCCCTTGCCCCACTCACCACGTATGGAGTCGGCGGTAACGGCGCATGTGTTGTCAAGGTGTCGTCGTCAGAACAAGTAATCGCAGTTTCTGAGGTCTTGCGTCGTCATCCAGGAGTAGAAACTCTGGTGATGGGTCGCGGGAGCAATATTCTTATTGCAGACCAAGGTTTCGATGGCGTTGTCGTTGTAATGTCGCCGTCAAGTGGCGAAAATGCAGTCACCGTTGACGGTGACATTGTGGAAGCTGGTGGTGCAATGTTGATGCCAGTGTTGGCCCGTCGATCTGTCGGTGCTGGGCGTGGTGGTCTTGAATGGTGTGTCGGAATTCCTGGCACTGTTGGTGGCGCAGTCCGAATGAACGCGGGCGGTCATGGAGCCGATATGGCTTCTTCTGTGGTTGATGCCACAGTGTTATCTCTTGGTAGTGGACAACTCATGCGTGTGTCCGCAGAACAACTCGGTTTCTATTTTCGCGGTTCGGCATTGTCAAGCAATCATGTAGTGCTGACGGTTCGAATGAGAACTGCAGTTCAAGAGGCAGCCAGCGGTACAGCCGAAATAAACGCAGTTGTCGGATGGCGGCGCGAGCATCAACCAGGCGGCCGCAACGCCGGCTCGGTATTTGTCAATCCTGGTGCAGGTGATGAGAGTGCTGGTGCTCTGATTGATGCATCGGGGCTTCGTGGTTTCACAATTGGTGCGGTGAGTGTTTCAGAAAAGCATGCAAATTTTATTCAAGCGGGAGAAGGGTCGACTGCAGCTGATATTGCTGCGGTGATGGCACATGTGCAAAGTACTGTAGATCGCGTTCATGGCATTCGTATCTACAGCGAGGTGTGTCTAGTCGGATTCTCTGCAGACCTTATGACTCGTTTCTCCCATCCCTCTCACTCTTCTGCGCGGCACGTTGCAGCCAAAGAGCACTTGCAAAGTCTCCTTGGAGACAACGTATGACAGATTCAGATAACACAAGTTCCAAAGATCGGCTAGAGGAAATCTCTGTCACCGAAGTGTCTGATCAAGTCCTACAAGAGTTGTCGGGTCTCTTTGGCAGTCGCGAATCCGAGATGGTGGTGGAACCAGATGGGATCATCGAACCAAGCGGGGCCTCTGTGACGGACATTGTTGGCTCTGCCAACGCTGTGCCTGAGAACGACACACCACGTAACTTTGATTTGCCAGATGCAGAGAACATAGTCATTATCGACCCAAGTGTTGAGGAGATTCTTCGGTTAGAACTAATTGATCCGTTACTCAATGGAATGGCTGAAGACACTGGCACTTTGGTGGTAATCGATGACGACCTAGACCGAGTTGTCATTGTTGATGACGACAGGCCAGACCCAACCTTCGAAGAGAGACAACGACGTTCGCGACGACGTGAACGCTTGCAAAAGGTCAAGTGGTTGAAACTTGCTGGTGCGATTGCCGCATCTGTAGTTGTGGTGATTGCAGTTCTGGCCTCACCAATTTTTGCTATCCGGTCAGTGACCGTAGAAGGAAATGTCTACACGTCCAAAGAGGTTCTTGTATCGGTGACAAAAACGTTGAAGGGTGCGTCAGTATTCACCGTGGATACCCACCGGGCACGCGAGTTGTTGCTCGCAGATTCGTGGGTGTCTGACGTGCGGATCACCACCCGTTTCCCGGGCAAGGCACTTGTAGAAATCGCAGAAAGAGTGCCCATCGTTTGGTACGTCGGAGATGATCAGAAGGCGCGCATCGTGGACGCACGAGGTCACGTCATCGCAGTACTTGCTGGTTGGCCGACAAAGTACCTGCGTGTAGCGGGTGTCGGTCCATCACTTGAGGCAGGCGCTGTGGCCGACGATGTCTACAGGGCTGCGGCGCAACTTGTGTTGGCATTGCCTGACGAACTTCGACCATTGGTGAAATCACTTGAGGTCAGTGGGGGTGGGGAGCTCGCAATGACTCTTGCAGGCGGGACCCTCGTTCGTTTCGGGCCACCCAATGACTTGCAGAGCAAATTGGTCGCAGTCGTTGTGCTCTTACGGCGTCAGAATCCATCGACCTTGGCAGTTATTGACGTTTCAACGGGTGAACCGACCGTCCAGGTCCGCTAAACGATTGCCCGAAACGGGGATTGCCACATATATCGCTCGTGATGTGGGAAACTTAAGAAACTCAGTCCTTACGGACTCCTTACTGGAGGTAAATGGTCGATGGCCGGTGCACCACAGAATTATCTCGCCGTTATAAAGGTGATTGGTATTGGCGGAGGTGGCGTTAACGCTGTCAATCGCATGATCGATGCTGGTCTTCGAGGTGTTGAATTTGTCGCAATTAACACAGACGCGCAAGCCCTTCTTATGAGCGATGCTGATGTCAAACTTGATATCGGCCGCGACCTCACTCGTGGTCTTGGCGCAGGCTCCGATCCTGACGTTGGTCGCGCAGCAGCCGAAACGCATCGTGAGGAAATTGAAGAACTCATTAACGGTTCGGACATGGTTTTCATTACCGCAGGTGAAGGTGGGGGTACCGGAACAGGTGCTGCTCCAGTTATCGCGGAAATTGCGAAGTCTCTCGGCGCTCTCACTATCGGTGTTGTAACTCGTCCGTTCCAATTCGAAGGTCGTCGTCGTGCTGTTCAGGCAGATAACGGAATTCAGCGTCTAAAGGAAAAAGTTGACACTTTGATTATTATTCCGAATGATCGACTTCTCACCGTTGCGAATGACAAAACATCACTGGTCAATGCCTTCAAGATGGCAGATGAGATTTTATTGCAAGGTGTAGCAGGTATTACAAACCTCATTACGACTCCTGGCCTCATCAACACGGACTTCGCAGACGTCAAGATGATTCTCACTAGCGCAGGCTCTGCTCTGATGGGAATTGGTATCGCCAGTGGAGACAATCGTGCAGTTGTTGCAGCAAAAGATGCGATTTCGAGCCCAATGCTCGAGGCAGCTATTGATGGTGCACGCGGCATTTTGCTTAATATCACTGGTCCATCCAGCATGGGTCTTTTCGAAGTGAACGCTGCAGCCGAAGTGGTTCACGGTGTTGCACATCAAGATGCAAACATTATTTTCGGAACTGTTATCGACGATGAAATGGGTGATGAAATTAAGGTCACTGTTATTGCGGCAGGTTTCGAACGTTGGGATGCAGGTTCAAGTGGGTCATCCATTGGTACTCGCACATCTACTCGTCCAGCTGATGCGCGACCTTCCACGAGCAACGTGCGTGACATTTTCTCTGACAGCGATCCGTTGTCAGACGATGACGATGATTTCGACGTTCCATCTTTCTTGAAATAGAAGTTCACCCATGATCGACGCCAACGCGGTGGCCGATCGCGTGGCACAGGTGCGCTCGGTTATCAGCAATGCTGGCGGGACCGATGTCTCGCTTGTTGCCGTCACAAAATCATTCGGAATCGATGCTCTTCGCGCTGCATTAGCAGCTGAATGTGATGCAGTGGGTGAGAACTACGCCCAAGAGTTACTGGAAAAAACTGCAGAAGGTATGCCTCTGATTGATGTCCACTTCATCGGAGCACTGCAGTCAAACAAAGTGCGGTCGCTCGCAGGGCACATTGCATTGTGGCAGTCCGTTGACAGGGAATCAGTTGTTGACGAATTGGGACGCAGGGCTTCGGGTGCGTCTATTTTGATTCAGGTCGACACGACAGGGGAGCCCTCTAAAGGCGGGGTGACACCTGCTCAACTAGGAGCACTGAGATCGCGAGCTGAGTCTCGTGGTCTCATTGTGAAGGGGTTGATGACAATTGGTCCGACGGACGGGACACGGCAGGAATGTGAAAAATCCTTTGGTATGTTGCGCCATTTGGTCAATGAACAAGGCTTATCAGTCTGCTCCATGGGCATGTCGGCTGACTATCCAATTGCTGTTGCATGTGGTTCCACAATGGTCAGGGTTGGAAGTGGGCTTTTTGGTGACCGAGAACGTGTCACTCACTAGCCGTGTCCCACATCTGCTATTCGAAGTGCATTAGCCTATGGATATGTCATTTTTCCGCCGTGCAATGGATTACCTCGGTCTGAGTGGGGAAGAAGCCTACGACGACTACGACATGTCGATGGAGTACGAACGTCCGCAACGTGCCGGACGCCCTGCACCTGACCAAGGTCGTCGCTCTAATTTTGATCCTGAGTACTCGTCGGAAACGCAACGCCCAACTGCGCGGCCGATGCGTGTTGATGACACCGGAGCTGCGCGTCGTACTGATGATTCAGGTCTGCAGGTACGTCCAGTCGGCACGGCACGGACGTCTCCGACTGTACGAACAATCCCTTCTTCCGGAGAAACTGTTACGGTTCGCCCACGCAACTTCAATCAAGCGCAAGAAATTGCTGACCACTTCAAAGATGGTGTACCTGTCATTGTGAACCTTGAAGGTGCCGATCGGGAAATGTCTCGTCGTATTATCGACTTCGCAAGTGGCATGTGTTACGCACTCAGCGGCACAATGGAAAAAGTAGGCAGCGGTGTCTACTTGTTAAAGCCAGCTGTGAGTTTTGACTCACCTCGTTACTAAGGATTCATTGTGGGAATTGTGTGCGCCATTGCAAATATCTATGTCTTAATTGTGATTGCTCGCACAATTTCGACATTCTTTCCTATCTCGCCAGGTAGTCCGTTTCTTCCGGTGGTCAACTTTCTCTACAAGGCCACAGAGCCAGTGTTTACTCCCATTCGTCGTGTACTTCCCACCATGGGGCCGTTTGATTTCACACCATTGGTGGTTCTCATCGGTGTTCAAGTCATCGCACGAATCCTTGGGTGCTGAGCCCCTTACGCCCCTAGCCTTACTGCGTGACGTATCCAAAGGTTGACTCCCAGCCGAATTTTCCACATCTGGAAGAAGGCGTTTTGGCGCGTTGGGAACGTGATCGGACTTTCGCAAAGAGTCTTGCCGCACGACCTGTAGGCACAAACGGCGACAATGAATTCATCTTTTACGATGGTCCTCCCTTCGCAAACGGAATGCCTCACTACGGGCACCTGCTGACCGGCTTTGTGAAAGATGCTGTACCGCGTTATCAAACGATGCGTGGTCATCACGTTGATCGCCGTTTTGGTTGGGATTGCCATGGTCTCCCAGCAGAGGTAGAAGCCGAAAAAGAACTGGGCATCGCCGGGCATCCTGCGATCGCCGCATTCGGAATCGACAAGTTCAATGATGCGTGTCGCACAAGTGTGTTGCGATACACCGATGAATGGCAGCGTTACGTCACGCGACAGGCTCGTTGGGTTGATTTTGAAAATGACTACAAGACGCTTGACACCCCGTATATGGAAAGTGTCATGTGGGCTTTCAAGACACTTCATGACAAGGGTCTGATCTATGAAGGTTTTCGCGTGCTTGCCTATTGCTGGCGCTGCGAGACTCCGTTATCTAATACGGAAACCAGAATGGATGATGTGTATAAAGATCGTCAAGATCCGGCACTAACCGTTTCTTTCACGCTTGATTCAGGGGAAAAGATTCTTGCCTGGACCACGACTCCATGGACTTTGCCGTCCAACTTGGCGCTCGCTGTTGGCCCAGATATTGATTACGCCGTCCTCCAACATGCAGACGGCAATATCTACATTGTGGCTGATGCTCGCTTGGGCTCATATGAAAAAGAACTCGAGGGCGCAGAGGTACTGCGAAAAGTGAAGGGTCGCGACCTAGTTGGGCGTCGCTACATGCCACTGTTTCCGTTCTTTGTCGGAACTAATAACGCGTTCCAAATTCTGGGTGCCGACTTTGTGACCACTGAAGATGGAACGGGTGTTGTGCATATGGCGCCAGGGTTCGGTGAAGACGACCAAATTGAATGCAATGCAGCTGGTATTCCCACGTTGTGCCCCATGGACGAACATGGGTGCTACACCTCTGAGATCACACCATGGGTTGGTCGACATGTGTTTGAGGCCAACCCAGATATCGTGCGCACGCTGAAGGACATGGGTGTTGTTATTCGCCACGATTCATACAACCACTCGTATCCACATTGTTGGCGTTGTGCTGAGCCCCTCGTCTATCGTGCCATTTCTTCGTGGTTCGTAGAGGTCACAAAATTCCGTGATCGCATGGTCGAACTGAATGAACAAATTACGTGGTCGCCTGAGCACATTAAAGATGGTTCGTTCGGTAAGTGGATAGCCAATGCGCGTGACTGGGCAATCAGTCGTAATCGATTCTGGGGTTCACCCATTCCTGTTTGGAAGAGTGACGATCCAACGTATCCGCGCCTTGATGTGTACGGAAGCCTCGCCGATTTGTCTCGTGATTTCGGCGTGGAAGTAACAGATTTACACCGTCCAAATATTGACCACTTGGTACGACCAAACCCAGACGACCCAACCGGTCTGTCAATGATGCGTCGTGTTCCTGAAGTGCTTGACTGCTGGTTTGAGAGCGGCTCAATGCCATTTGCTCAAGTTCACTATCCGTTCGAAAACAGGGAATGGTTCGACAATCACTATCCGGGCGACTTCATTGTTGAATACATCGGTCAAACGCGCGGATGGTTCTACACATTGCACGTTCTAGCGACGGCACTTTTTGACCGGCCATCTTTCTTGTCGTGCATAAGTCACGGAATCGTTCTTGGTGACGATGGCGCAAAGATGTCAAAGAGTCTGCGTAATTATCCAGACCCAATGGCAGTGTTTGATTCTCACGGTGCCGATGCAATGCGTTGGTACCTGCTGTCGTCACCCATCTTGCGTGGTGGTGATTTCGCGGTCACTGAACAGGGCATGCGAGAAACCGTACGTCAAGTTCTGTTGCCGCTATGGAACTCGTATTACTTTCTTGCTCTGTATGCGAATGCTGATGGCATTTCTGGTGTCGTTCGGACTGATTCGTCGAATGTGCTTGATCAATACGTGCTTGCCAAACTTGCTGACACAGTTGAATCGGTTACGACGTCAATGGATGTGTACGACCTGTTCGCAGCGTGTCAAACAATCAGAAATTTTCTTGATGTTTTAACTAATTGGTACATCCGCAGAAGTCGTGACCGGTTTTGGGCTGGAGACCAAGACGCAATTGATACTTTGCATACCGTGCTTGATTATGTAGTGCGGATAGCTGCGCCGCTGCTTCCGCTCGTCACCGATGAAGTATTCCAGGGACTCCACGGAGCCGAGGAGGGAAGTGTCCACCTCACTGATTGGCCGTCCTCCGCAGAACTCCCACGCAATGCGGTGTTAGTCACGGCAATGGATATGGTCCGCGATGTCTGCTCATCGGCGTTGTCAGTGCGTAAAGCACATGGTCGTCGAGTTCGGTTGCCGCTTACATCTCTCACTATTGCTGCAGCGAATGCTGCATCACTTGACGGTTTCCTCGACATTGTGCGCGACGAAGTAAATGTGCGCACCGTTGTGCTCACAGTGGATGTGGATTCAATTGCGTCGCACGAATTGCAGGTTGTGCCG
>SHUR01000076.1 GCA_009694565.1 Ilumatobacteraceae bacterium
TTTCCCTATGTGGAACGAAGAGTCATACATCGAGCGCGCAATAGATGCAGCACGTGAAGAGTGCGAAGATCTCATGTCGCAAGGTGACATTGTTGATTACGAAATGATTGTTATTGACGATGCGTCAACAGACAGCACGCTCGAAATTGCGCAACGTTTGGCTTCACAAGATTCACGAGTGAAAGTGGTGCACCACCCCGAGAACCGTAAGCTCGGCGGTTCCATGAAATCCGGGTTTGCGGCAGCTACTGGTGACTTGGTTCTGTACACCGATGCAGACCTGCCGTTTGATATGCATGACGTCCATAAGGCAATGCGGTTACTTCGCTATTACAACGCAGATGTCGTTAGTGCCTACAGGTTTGATCGCACCGGAGAAGGCTACGTGCGCACGGTCTATTCGTTTTTCTACAACGTCATGGTTCGGGTGCTTTTTGGAATTCGAATGCGCGACATCAACTTTGCTTTCAAGTTGTGCCGGACCCGTATTTTTGATCATGTTGACCTGAAGAGCGAAGGGTCATTTATTGATGCAGAACTTGTAGTGAAAGCTCAGAAGTTTGGGTACTCAGTTATTCAATTCGGGGTTGACTACTTCCCCCGTACTCGTGGGGTCTCGACATTGTCGTCCCCTTCCGTAATCCTGAAGATTTTGAAGGAAGCGCGCCAACTTCGCCGTGAAATTCGAGGCATTTCGCCCGTTGTTTAGGCCGAAGGCTGACCCGCCTCCCACGTTGGTAGCGTTTCGGTGCTGTGTCTGAACCCTTTGAACCCGAAATTGCAATGCCTATGCACCAGTCGTGGTGGGTGAGATGGCGTCAAGCAATCATTACGTCAGTGGTTTTTGTGACTGTCGGTACTGGGGTGGCAGTCGTCAGTAACAATCAGGGACCAGTGGTCACCTCAACAACGGCAGTGACGACACCGGGGTTCTGTCCGACCGATGCTCCAATCACTTGTTACACATTGTCTCGCACAATCCGAGATGGCATGAAAGGCGCAGATGTTCGCCGTTTACAACAACGTCTGAAGGATTTACATTTCGACCCGGGCCGAATTGATGGCGTGTATGGCGGCGACACAAGGATGGCAGTTTGGGCATTTCAAGCACTTGTTCAAAAAATGACGCGTGACACCTTGGTTGATTTTGTAACTCCTGTTTTGTGGGATTCAATGCGTGGAGATGTCACCATTACTCCTCGACGACAACCTGGATCACCTAATCACGTTGAGGTGTATTTGCCCGAACAGGTAATGGCAGTCTTTAAGGGGCAGCAACTTCTGCTTGTGTCTCATATTTCCACTGGTACTGGTCAGAAGTGGTGTGAAGAAGTAACCATTGACCCGGGTGAGGAAGGAAACAAGGGTGGTGTACCAATTAAAATGGGTGTATGTGGAGAAGCAATAACCCCTGGTGGTATTTATTACTTCTACAACCGCAAACTCGGACAACGTGAAAGCAAGTTGGGCACCATGTGGAACCCGGTGTATTTCAACTTTGGTATTGCGATCCACGGCGCAATGATGGTGCCCAAAGACCCTGCATCACACGGCTGCGTGCGCATTCCTATCTTTGTGTCGAACTACTTTCCAGCATTGGTGCAATACAACGACCGCGTGTATGTGTTTGACGGCGTGAAAGAACCAGAAGACTACGGATCAGTTGCGCCACCGTGGGATAAAAAAGATCCGAACTACACGACGACGACGTCTACTTCGACCACGAGCTCAACCGTTCCCAAAGCTCCTGCGCCACCCGTGGTGGTTACGACTGTGACGTCGTCTGTTCCTTCTTAGGTAGCAATCGCAACTGTGACGTTGCATTGAAACACATCAGCAAGAAGAACTACGCGTTGTTGCGTGGCGTACAGATTCAAATCGAGGTCCTCCTTATTCTCGCTTTCAAGAACAAGATGAAGCGATTTGTTTCGTTGAATAACGGAAACGGAGGTTGTTCGTCCGTCGTGTGTGCGGTCTAGGCCAATTGCAATTCGTAGCATGGCAGACAGCATTTTCACAATGTTCTGATCTGCCTCTGTTAATGATGCGAATGCGGCATGTTGAATCTTTGGCTCGCTCTTTCTGTGGTACCGAGCAATTTGGGCAATCAGTTCAATTTCGTGATCGGTGAACCCAACTAGGTCTGCGTTGCGCACGATGTAGTAGGTATGCAGATGATGACGTGCGTGTGATACGACAAGGCCAACATTGGCGAGCACGGCTGCAGCCTCTAAGTACAAACGATGATGTGGGTCTAGTTCATATGAATGTGACAATTCATCAAAGAGCATGCACGACAGGCGGGAAACGTTGAGGCTGTGTGAAGGATCATCGTCACAACGCTCGGCCAACTTTCGGGCACTCTGAATAGCCACATTGTGTAGGTCATTGTTGACGTCTGGGTCTAGTCGTTGCGCGGCATCAAGCAGCACGCCTTCTCGCAGGGCATAGTCGCAATACATGAATGAATCGATGGCGAATGAACCTGCCAAGGTGTCAAGAATAAGTGCGCCAGCCAAAATAATATCAAGACGATCAGCATCAAGACCTTTCAATTGTGATCGCTCAACAAGGTTAGACAAAGCAATCATTCTGGTGACCTGATGGAGTTCATCGGCAGTAAAGGTGACACCGTTCATTGAGCGAGGCATATCGTCGTGAGTCAACATCCAGCACATTCGAGCGAGTGTCTCGCCAGTTCCCGAGGATACGATCGCGACTTCGTGGCCAAGCTTGAGTACTTCACGCTTTACGGGCTCCACCGTTGATGCAACAAATTTGGAGCACGAAGAAACTGACGCAGGGTGCGTTGAGCCATTTGGAAAAAATCGATTAGATAATCGCACGGCACCAATTTTGAAGCTACGAACGAAAAGCTCTTCCGTATGATCAAAAATTATAACTTCGGTTGATCCACCACCGATATCAATAAGTATCGAGCGTTGATTGGACAGTGGAAGGGCTTGTAAAACTCCGAGATGGATGAGTCGTGCCTCTTCCACTCCTGAGATGACTTCAATGTCAATTCCTGCTTCAGTAGATGCACGTTCAACAAAGTCTTGAGCGTTGGTTGCTTCTCGCACTGCACTGGTGGCGACTGCACAAACGCTTGCTCGGTGCGCATCAGCAACACGCCGCATGTGCCGCAATGCTTTGATGCCTCGTTCCATAGCCTCTGGGCTAAGTATTTTCATGTCGCCACCACCTTCGCCGAGGCGGGTGTTGTCTTTTTCGCGGGCAATAACCTCGAAGCCAGAATCGCTAACTTTTGCAACAACCATGTGAATGCTGTTGGTGCCGATATCTATGGCGGCAATGATGCGTGTCGAAAAGATCATGATGTGACATTCGTCAAGACGGGAGAACTTATCTTCATGAATGGCACGGTAGTAGCGTAACGGGGATGTCAAACGCAGTACCAAACGTTCTTACAGACCTCATCCCGATGCCTCGCATCCTAGAAAAATCAGCGGTTCGAGACGTCTCGCTCGTCGTTTCCGGAGCATTGTTCACCGCTCTGTGCGCCCAGGTAGTTATTCATCTTGGTTTTACGCCGGTGCCTATTACTGGTCAAACATTTGCAGTACTTGCTGTTGGCGGTGCTCTTGGTTCACGGCGTGCGATTGCAAGCCAGGCGCTCTACTGGCTCCTTGGCGCAATCGGATTGCCTTTTTATGCTGATGCAACAGGTGGCTGGAGTCGTGCAACAGGATCAACGTTTGGCTACTTCGTTGGTTTCGTGATTGCCGCTGGGATTGTGGGTTGGTATGCGGATAATCGCAATGACCGCAATGTTGTGTCGTCATTGTCTGCGATGGCGCTAGGCACCGCTGTGATTTATTTCTTTGGTGCACTTTGGTTGGCGCATTCAATGAATGTCCCGGTTGCCACAGGAGACACAAATGCCATCACTCTTGGTGTGGCTCCGTTCCTTGCAGGAGATGTGGTGAAGTTGGTTCTGGCAGCACTGGTCAGCCCAATCGGCTGGGCTTTGTATTACGCGAGGCCTCGCTAGTTTCTCTGAGACATTTTTGGGTCATACTTGTCCATGGCCGAGAAATCAATCGAAAAGACTTTGGTGGCCACTAGAAAGCGTGGTCGTCCCGCTGATACAGATTCAACAGATACCCACGATCGCATTGTGCTTTGCGCCCGAGACCGATTTGCAGCAGAGGGATTTGAAGGTACGACAAATCGCGAGATCGCTGAGACAGCAAAAGTGTCGAGTGCGGCGTTGTATCACTACTTTCCTTCAAAGGTAGATATCTACATTGCGGTCTGTGATTCCATCACTGAAA
Source organism: Ilumatobacteraceae bacterium (assembly GCA_009694565.1). Taxonomy (GTDB): domain Bacteria; phylum Actinomycetota; class Acidimicrobiia; order Acidimicrobiales; family Ilumatobacteraceae; genus UBA2093. Next base: position 4,299 of record SHUR01000076.1, read on the forward strand.
TTTTTGTCAAGGTTTTTGCTCGAGTGAAGGCATCTGAAACCACTCTTGAGGGTCGTCTCGTTGCGCTCTTTACAGAAGTTGGTGCTCTCGGTGCGAGTGCACCGTCTACAGTCGGATTTATCACCGGAATTTCGGCGGTAGTACAAAAGCATCCCGAAGTGTCGAAAGGCACCGATGCTTTCGGCAAGGAATTTGGTCGAAATATTGTTGACCTCATTGCGACGGCAGAAGAGACTGATCAAATCTTGCAGGGCACAACAGTGCAGTCATTCGCCGATCTTGTGTCGTCTGTTCTGGCCGGATTAGGCAGAATGAGTGCTCGAGGAGACCAATCTCGCCATATTGCAGTGGCTGCTGCCTTCTTAAGACTGATTCATACTGCTGCACAGAAGTAAGTTGACGTCATGGACGCCGAGGTATTTCATTCGCTGAAGAATCTGACTCAGGGTGTCGCTCCTCTTACTGAGCTATTTCGCACAGACCCTTCTCGCAGTCAATGGTTGACAATCGATGCGTGTGGAATTCATGCAGACTTCTCCCGCCAGCGCATCAACAAAACTTTGTATGAAGCGTTGCTTCATTCCGCTGAGGTTGTTGATGTTCGAGCTTCATTGAGGAAAATGATGGCTGGTGACGTTCTAAATGTCACTGAAGACCGCAGGGTCGGGCACATGGCATTGCGTGCGCCGGCCACGTCATCGTCATTGGCTCAGCAGGCGTCGGGGCAATTGGAGCGGGCAAAGGCGTTGGCCGATGGTGTTCGCTCGGGCGCGGTCTGTGGTGTGACTGGAAAACAGTTTGCGACGGTTATCAATATTGGCATCGGTGGTAGCGACCTTGGGCCAGCCATGGTTACACGTGCACTACGTAGGGTCGCCAATGGACCTGTCGTGAAATTCGTTTCCAATATTGATGCAGCAGATCTCGATGAAGCGTTGCACGGTGCACATCCTGAAACCACATTGTTTGTCGTTTCGTCGAAGACCTTTACCACTCTTGAAACAATGCACAATGCTGAACGTGCACGACGATGGGTGCAGGCAAGCGTCCCTGATTGGGCTCACCATTTCATCGCTGCAACTTCGCATGCCGAGGTGGCTCTGAACTGGGGCATTCAAAAAGACCGATGCCTGGAATTCTTTGATTGGGTCGGGGGTCGTTTTTCATTGTCATCAGTGATTGGCTTCCCCGTTATCTGTGTAATCGGCGGAGACCAATTCAGTGAATTTCTCGGCGGAATGGCAGAGATGGACCACCACGCTGTGACTACGTCAACGGAACACAATTTGCCGTTGATGCACGCTTTGATGTGGTGGATGAATAGCGCGCTCCATTCCTTTCCGACAGTTGCCGTTATTCCATATAGCCATGACTTGTCGCGACTGCCTGCGTACCTTCAACAACTCGTTATGGAGAGCAATGGAAAATCTGTTGGGGTAGATGGTCGTTCCGTTCTCGGCGGCACGAGTCCTGTGGTGTGGGGTGAAGCCGGAACGAATGGCCAGCATGCTTTCTTTCAAATGCTGCATCAAGGAACTCAGGTTGTTCCTGTTGAATTTGTGACAACAGCAGCCTCTCTTGGCACCGATGATGCAGCACATGACTTGCTGTTCGCCAATGTGATTGCCCAGTCAGAGGCGTTAGCCGCAGGACGAACCCACAGCGAACCCCACAAGTCATTTGAAGGAAATCGGCCCAGCAGTGTGATTGCACTCGATGAACTTAGCCCTCGCAGGCTTGGGTCACTTATTGCGATGTATGAACATTCGGTAGCCATTCAAGGCTGGCTTATGGGCATCAATAGTTTTGACCAATGGGGAGTGGAATTGGGCAAGATTTTGGCTGTTAATGCCGCTACAGCGATTGCATCTGGTGCGTCTCGCGATGAACAAACCATGACACACCCCTTGCTGAATTGGTATGTATCAATTCAGAAAAAAATGTCACGCAACCAATAACGAAGGGGATAACCTGCGTGCAATGGCAAGTGCATCTTCGAGGCCCATCATCAATTCGGCGGAACGGATGTTAAATCTCGTCGCATTGCTGACAGAGTCGAATCGTCCGTTGACGTTGGAAGCCATCGGCAATTACATGGAGCATCAGTATCCGGAAAATGCTGAAGCTCGGCGTACTGCGTTTGAGCGCGACAAAAAATCACTGCGTAAGTTGGGTGTGCCCATCACGAAGCAAGTGCTTAGTGGAAATGATGCTGGCAAGACTGCCTATTCAATTGATCGTGCAGAATACAAACTCATTAACTTCGATCTCACGCAAGACGAGCTGTCAGCGTTGCAACAAGCCGCAGCACTCGTGCAGATCGATACGCAGTGGGGAAAGCAAGCTGTCCAATGGCTTGGCGGCGACATTGATGAGTCGCCGTCTCACACGGTTGCGCATGTTGATGCTCGTTCCCAAGAATTGCCACAGTTGTGGTCAGCCATTGCGAAGAG
>SHUR01000007.1 GCA_009694565.1 Ilumatobacteraceae bacterium
GTAACTGACGCCACGGTGGCCTTGCGTGCGTCTCATTCTCCCGATGCGCTGAACGTCGGCATCAATCTTGGGTCTGCGGCTGGTGGAAGCATTTCTCAGCATTTACATGTTCACATCGTTCCGCGTTGGAACGGTGATTCAAATTTTATGACTTCCGTAGCGTCAACCCGTACGATTCCAGAACCACTTCCTCTCACCGCATCGAAAATTCGCAATGCATGGCCGAAAGCAACACAATGACAGACGAACTACGCGACCAATTGCCCGATGATCTCAATGCTGTCGATCACGTGGGTGCATATGATTTCCCCGACAACAGTCGGCGCCGTATTCCAGGAGTGATGTATGCAATCTTGGCCGTACTGTGTGTTGTTGGGTGGTCCGTTGCCGATAGCAATGACTCGGCGATTGTCAACAAGGGTTTGTTGTTCGCCGCAGTTCTTTTAGCTGCTATGTCCATCATCACAATTTCGAGCGGTTGGCGAATGACAATGAATGAGTCAGAGGCTCTCGTGGTTGCGACTCGTACTGCAGGGTTTGCAGTCGGACATGCGTCGGCACAGCAGGTATGGCGTGGAATTCGCAGCAAGCCAACGTGGAGAATTTTTTGTTACAGCACTGAAGATCCGCCTTTGCAACAGGCACTAGTCCTTATTGACGCTGTTAATGGTCATGTCGTTGAATGTTTGGTGGAAAAGAACCCTGAGGCGGAGATGCCATCCGCGGATGCTGAAGAGCGATAGCGTCACCCTATGTTCGACGGGCGTTTCCGCGCACCAATTGAGAAGGCTGTGCGTCCGGTTGGCCAATTATTGAGAAAGACAGGCATGTCGCCTGACCACCTCACGATTCTTGGAATTGTTTTTGCTGTAATTGCTGCATTCGCTATCGGTACTGGTGCCCTTCGTGGTGGGCTTGTTCTCGTTATCTTGGCCGCCGTACCAGACATGCTTGATGGCGCTTTGGCGAAAGCGTCTGGCACGTCAAGTCAACGGGGAGCTTTTTTTGACTCAGTCGTTGACAGAGTCACAGACTCTGTTCTCTTTGGTGGCGTTGCATGGTATTTTGCGTCAGAAAAAGACCCTCATCTCGCGCTGCTACCAATGGCGGTAATGGCCGTGTCGTCTCTCATCTCATATGAACGAGCAAAAGCAGAATCATTGGGGTTAGACGCCAAGGGTGGTTTAATGGAACGCGCTGAGCGCATTGTCGTGCTCTGTATCGCCTTGTTATTTGATCGATTGCTAGTGCCGATTATGTGGATCATGTTAGTTCTCACCGTGATTACTGCCATTCAGCGCTTCGTTCAAGTGTGGCGTCAAGCGGGAGTGTCATCGACTACTCAAAAGAAACGCGAAGTTCGCCAGGGACGACGCATGACGCGGCATAGTGCTCGAACATCGCGCCGTCAACTGTCGGTTGAATCGCGCCAACGTCGACGCAACCGTTATGGCTAGTCCGTTCGAAGATCTCGTCGATGCTTTTACAGTCGGTAGTTACCGACTTGGTTCAGTCATCGCGCGACTGACTCCAGCACCACTATCGCAAGGTGCTGTATCTCTACTTGCTCCAGGCGTTGCGTTGTCATTGCGGAAACGCCGTTTCATGATTGAACGACATCTGCAACGAGTTGATCCATCACTCACGGGTTTTGCGTTGCACAGAGCATCTCAGCAAGCGTTTGATAGCTACATGCGCTATTACACCGAGAGTTTTCGCTTGCCCACATTGTCCGCAAAGCATGTGTTGCATTCGCTGTCAAATGATGGTTTTCATTACATTGAAACTGCATTAGAACTTGGCAAGGGTGCAATAGTTGCCCTTCCTCACCTTGGTGGTTGGGAGTGGGCGGGCCGTTGGATGGCAGAGAAGGGCCACCGAATGACCGTTATTGTGGAACCACTTGAACCGCCAGAACTCTTTGATTGGTTTACGAAATTGCGCAGTGATCTCGGAATGAACGTTGTTCCTTTAGGCCCGGGCGCGGCACCTGCAGTTCTTGCTGCATTGCGTCGCAACGAAGTGGTGTGTTTATTGTCTGACCGTGACATTCAGGGCAATGGTGTCGAAGTTGATTTTTTTGGGGAAAGAACAACATTGCCTGCTGGCCCTGCGATGTTGGGTATTCGTTCTGGGGCTGCTGTTGTTCCAGGTGCTGTGTATTTCACATCTGCCGTTGATGGTCATCATTGTGTGATTCGCCCACCGTTGAATTTTGAAAAAGTAGGTGGACTACGAGAGCAGGTAGTGGCGGGTACCCAGGCTCTTGCAATTGAACTGGAAGGTTTGATTCGGCGAGCGCCTGAACAGTGGCATTTGTTTCAACCGAATTGGCCAAGTGACCCTGGGTATGCAGAGATGCGCGCTAGGTCTATCGCTGAATGAACTGAGATACTGCGTCAAGCGCATGAGGGGCGACGGAATACCAAATCCATGTTCCGTCACGACGAGATTCGACAAGTCCAGCCTCGCGTAACACTTTTAAATGGTGGCTGATTGTGGGTTGGCTTCGATCAAGTGGTTCAGTTAAATCGCACGAGCAGATGCCGTCGTGTCCTGCCCGACGAACCAAATCGAAGAGGCGAAGGCGAGTGGGGTCAGAAAGCGCTGCAAACATGGGTGCAAGGGATGCAGCGGCGCCGTCGGCAAGTGGCCCCTTACCGAGTTGAATCTGTTTGGCATTCGTCATAGTGAGATGATACATCGATACTCATCAATGTGCTGTATATTGATGAGTATCAAAGTATCTGCCCATAGAACTGTTGATGAGAGGAAAAAATGTCACGAGTACAACTTGCACTTAATGTAGGCAATCTCAATGATGCGATTATGTTTTACACCAAAATGTTCGGCGTTGGCCCTGCCAAAGTTCGCGAAGGATATGCCAATTTTTCAATCGCTGAACCACCGCTCAAACTTGTTCTTATCGAAGGGCATGGAGAAGCTGGAACGCTGAACCACGTTGGCGTCGAGGTGGAAGATGCCGACCAAGTCGCTGCAAAAATTGAGTCTGCTACTGCACTGGGAATGCCTATCGAGGTCCAGGAAAGCGAAACGTGCTGTTTCGCAGTACAAGACAAAGTATGGATTAAAGGTGGTGAGTTGCCGTGGGAGTGGTACACAGTGCTCGCTGACGCACCTCAGGATTCCTCCTTGAAGGTGATGCCCATCATGCTCGGAGTTCCGTCGACAGGTAGTTGTTGCGGGCCAGAAGGATGCTGATACAACGACGCGCTCTGGCCGAATTTCTTGGCACTGCCTTACTGGTCATGGCGGTTGTTGGTTCTGGAATCATGGCTCAAAATCTCACAACGGATGTGGCCTTGCAGTTGTTGGCTAATGCAATTGCGACCGGCGGAGCGTTGCTTGGTCTCATCACGATTTTTGGTCCTATTTCTGGTGCATCGTTTAACCCTGTCGTGTCGTTCATAAGTTATTTCGTCGACCGAGATTCATCAATTGCTGTTCTCGTCACTGATGTCGTAGCTCAAATTGCTGGTGCAATCGTCGGATGCGTTATTGCAAATATTATGTTTGCGCATCCATTTGTCGAAATGTCGACCAAAGTGCGTACAGGCGGATCGATATGGTTTTCAGAAGTGGTTGCCACGGTTGGTTTGCTGCTGGTCATTTGGGGCGGGAAAAGAGCTGGCGCAAATGTTGCATTGCTCGTTGCAGCCTGGATTACTGGAGCGTATTGGTTTACGTCATCCACAAGTGTTGCTAACCCGGCAGTAGGTATTGGACGAATGTTCTCTGATTCTTTTGCAGGTATTGCACCAGAGTCGATGCCGATGTTTGCGGTCATGCAATTTTTGGGTGGAATCATAGGGTTTTTGATCATCAAAATATTGTGGCAAGACAAAGGAGCACCCTCGTGATTGGCATTTTGTTTCTATGCATTCACAACGCTGGTCGTTCGCAGATGGCGGCAGGATTTGCTCGAGAACTGTCAGGTGGTGATGTACTGATTTTGTCAGGTGGTTCTGAGCCAGTTGGCTCTGTGAACCCGGTTGCTATTGATGTCATGAATGAAGTCGGAATTGATATTTCAAAGTACGTGCCGCAGAAGTACAACGACGACTTACTGCACTCTGTAGATGTTGTAGTCACTATGGGTTGTGGTGATACATGTCCCTATATTCCAGGCAAACGATATGTCGACTGGCCGCTTGATGACCCAAAAGGGAAGTCCACAGACGACGTGCGACGCATTCGTGACGAGATAAAGACTCATGTCACTGATTTGCTGGCTCAGTTATAAACGTCGAACAATTGGTTGATTGCCTTTACTTGGCCACCAGTTGTTGACGACATCACAGCAATGGGGGTGATGCCTGTGTGTGCCCACTCCTCAAACCGAGCTCGTACATGAGATGCAGATCCGCTAATTGTGCTGTCATCTAGCCACTTGTCACTCATGAGTGATGGGACAATATCCTTATTGCCTGCCTCGATTGCGGCTTCAATGGCATCCATTTCCTCCACGTATCCGGCTGCTCGCCAATAGTTGCGATAATTGGGAAGCGACACGTACCCGGTAAGAGTGCGGCGGTTCACGGCACGAGCTGCTTCCACGTCGTCGTCAATCACGGTTGGAATCATGTTCGCTAAGAAGAAATCATCTCGTACAGCCTTCGGTACTTCTGAAAGCTGTTTCGACATGTGGCTTAGCGATGCGTTCGCCCAGATAGCTCCCTCGGAGATGTCGGTGGCCAATTGCAACATTTTGTTGCGAAGTGCCGCAAGATATATCGGAGGTAATTGTCCACCAAAGCGTTCATTTGCCCGCATGTCTGCAACATAGGCCGCTGTATCTGCGAGTGGCTTTCCTGTCTCAACACCAAGACGATCTGTTACTGGTCCATGACTGACACCAAGTCCAAGGCGAAACCGACCGTCTGACATTTCATTGATGTGTGAGGCGGTGTTTGCCATCTCCACAGGGTGGCTGTAGTAAATCGGTTGAATCGAGGTCCAATAATTGATGCGTGAAGTGACGTGAGCGAGCGAGACGCATAAGCCCATGGTTCCCCCAAGACTGGGGCAGGCAAGCCCGGAGATTCCCCTGTTCTCAGCCTCAACGGCGAGGTCAAGAATGGCTTGCCTCTTTGTGGGTGAGGCCACGATGGAGAGGGCGGGACGGAAAGAAGCATCTACCTTTAGCATTCCCGTAACCTAGCCTGCATGTTGAGGATTGGAATTGTGAGCCCGTACAGCCTCACGGTTCCTGGAGGCGTTCAGCAACAAGTGCTTGGCCTGGCGCGAAGTTTGCGCGCAAAAGGGCATGAGGTTCGAGTTCTGGGTCCGTGCGACGGACCACCCCCTGATGCGTTCGTTACCCCACTTGGCAACAGCCTTCCTACCGCAGTGAATGGTTCCATCGCCCCGCTTGCCCCTGATGCGTCCGCGGCGTTACGCACTATTCGTGCGCTGAACGACGAAGCGTTCGATGTCGTACATGTTCATGAACCGTTAGTGCCGGGCCCATCGTTAACTGCGCTCTTGGTGAAAATGGCCCCAGTCGTCGCCACGTTTCATTCGGCGGGGGAGTCATCTGCGTATCGCACATTCTCGCGGCAATTGAAATGGGTCGCGTCGCGGATTGATATTCGTGTCGCCGTTTCGAAAGATGCTGTTGAACTAGCGCAACGTCACATCGGCGGTGACTACGAAGTGTTATTTAATGGAATAGAACTGGGTGACTACTCTTCTCCGGCTACGACCCCACGTGAGAACGCTATTTTTTTTATTGGCCGACATGAAGAACGCAAAGGTCTTAGTAATCTGCTTCAAGCGCTCGCGAAACTGCCGCCTGATGTACGTTTGTGGATTGCGTCAGATGGACCACAGACTGCAGAGCTAAAAACGCGATTCGCTTCAGACTCACGCATTGAATGGTTGGGTCGAATTTCTGATTCAGAAAAGATCAGCCGCATGGGTCGTGCCTCGGTGTTTTGTGCCCCGTCGTTATACGGAGAATCCTTTGGTGTTGTGCTTCTTGAGGCCATGGCAGCTGGTACTCCGGTAGTGGCGAGCAACCTTGATGGTTATCGCAATGTGGCAACCGACGACGAGACAGCTTTGCTCGTAGAAACGGGCAATGTTGCGAGCCTGACATCAGCACTTGCTCGCGTGTTGGTTGACTCTCAATTGGCTGAGCGACTGACGGCAAATGGGCGAGAGCATGCGCAACGCTTTTCAATGGATGCCCTCGCTGATCGGTATATCGAGATATATGAACGTGCATTGCACATGGAAGCGACAAACATCACCACTATCAAGGTGCCCCGTATGCTGAAGCGGTTCGAAGATCGTTTTTTGCGGCGGTCACGTCTTGATGGCGGGCGATAAGGGTTGGCAGCTGCCATCCCTGGGAAAGGACATATGAATCAACGTCAATGGATCCCCATAGAGGACTCACGTCAATTACAGACACGTCGAATGCTGGTAATTCCCGTGTTGTTCACACTTGTCTTCGCGATTATTTTTTTGATCGTTGGGATTTTCTTCGGATTCCCAATCATCGCCGCCGTGATAGGTGCTGTGATTTCCGGCGGCTTCATGTGGAACGTGTATCGCACAGCAGAAGATGTAGTTCTGAAAATGGTGGGTGGATTGCCCGCATCAGAACATGAACATGCTCGCTTGTTTAATGTTATCGACGGACTATGTGTCGTTGGAGGAGATCTGCGACCTGCCTTGCGTGTAGTTGGTATTGAGTATCCCGTCGCACTTGCAGTTGGCATGCCAGGTGAGGCTGGAACAATCGTTGTGTCTGCTGGGTTTTTGAAAACTATGGGACGCGTCGAAATGGAAGCTGTCATGGCGCACATAATGTGGCGCCTTCGCACTGGTGATGTTGGTCTCACCACGTACATGTTGGCGTTATCTGTCGCAGTCCAGCGTTTTGGTGGTGACAAAGCGATGCAAGCAGTGGTCGCACGTGTGACTGACGAACGAACCGTGATGTGGGCTGATGTGGCTGCCTGTCAGGCAACTCGATATCCGCCGGCAATGGTGTCTGCTCTTGAAATCGTCGAACGAGCAGCTGTAATTCCACTTGGGCGCATTGGTGCTCAACCGTTGTGGTTTGCAACTCCCGATTTAGCAGGGGATGACAGGAATCCATCGGGCGGTGCGTCTATTATGGGGTTCTCGCGTCCGCTGCTGGCTGACCGTATTGCTGTGCTCAAGGAGATCTGACATGTTGAAATCACACCGCGCTCTGGTTCGTCTGTCGGTCGCAGCCGTTTTGGTATCCATTCTTGCTGCCTGTGGCGGTGGCGGGACCAACTCCGATACAACTGTTGCTTGGGTTGACCCACTCACGACAACTCCTCCTGTCCCTGGGTACCCACTAACTGGTCTCCCAATTACTGATCCAGCTGCTGCAACGCGCGTTGCCCTCGCAGCAAAAATCGATAATCATCCTGCTTCTCGTCCACAGACTGGTCTGAACAAGGCCGACATCGTGTTCGAAGAAAATGTTGAATCACTCACTCGTTTCGCAGCAGTGTTCCACAGCCAGGGCAGTGATCCAGTCGGGCCATTGCGTAGTGGTCGTACACAAGACATTGACATTCTTGCTTCATTGAATAAGCCTTTGTTCGCTTGGAGTGGTGGAAATTATCGCGTAACCAAAGTGGTCAATGCGAGCGACATGGTCAATGTTGGCTACAGCGCTTCTCGTGGTAAGGGCGGTTACTACCGCGAAAAGACCATGAAGGCACCGCATAACTTGTTCGCAAAGACTTCTTCTCTTTGGACACTCGCACCCGCAGGATCTTCTGCTCCGAAGCCTCAGTTTCTCTTTCGCACCGATAGCGACGCAAAACCATCGACGTCAACAGCAATTGATGGCGCAAAGGTCTCGATGTACAATGTGCGCGTCTACTGGAAATGGGATGCAGCAACTGGAAACTTCTTGCGTAGTAGCGACAATGACAAACGCGTTCTCGAGCCACATATGACCGATGACGGACAAGTCAACACCAAGAATGTCGTGGTGCTCTATGTCACTTACGTTCGTAGCAAGGCCGACCGCAAGAGCCCGAACGCTCTGACCACAGGCAAAGGCACAGGCTTCGTTATGACAGATGGTGGCATTATCCCCATCACATGGCTGCGCGGAAATCGCAAGGTTCCCTTCACTCTCATTGATGCAAATAACCAGTATGTTCGTTTGACTCCTGGTCGCACATGGGTTGAACTGGCATGGAAGAACTCTTTGGCACCAGTGGCTCCTGGCATTGATCCTTCCAAAGTCGCTTTCCCAGCGGTCTAAGCCCTAATTCACATGGCGTGACATCGCGTCGCCTCGGTACGATAACAACCATGGTTTCTACTAACGGTTCGTCGTCAACTGGCACACAACGCGTCAAGCGTGGTCTGGCCGAAATGTTGAAGGGCGGCGTCATCATGGATGTCGTCAACTCAGAACAGGCAAAGATTGCAGAAGATGCTGGCGCATGCGCCGTTATGGCACTCGAACGAGTACCAGCAGACATTCGTCGTGATGGCGGAGTGGCTCGTATGAGTGACCCCGAAATGATCATTGCAATTCAAGCAAGCGTTCATATCCCAGTGATGGCCAAAGTTCGTATTGGCCATTTTGTTGAAGCGCAAATTCTTCAGTCACTCGGCGTCGACTTCATTGATGAATCAGAAGTTCTGACTCCAGCTGATGAAACACACCACATCGACAAATTTGACTTCACCATTCCATTCGTATGCGGTGCAACCAACTTGGGTGAAGCACTCCGTCGTATTTCTGAAGGCGCCGCACTTATTCGTTCAAAGGGCGAAGCCGGCACTGGAAACATGGTGGAAGCAGTACGTCACCTTCGTTCAATTCTCGGAGACATTCGCAAAATTACACAAGCGGATTCAGCGGAACTATTCGAATGGGCAAAAAGGCTTCAAGCCCCGTTGTCGTTGGTGCAAGAGATCGCAGAGACTGGCAAATTGCAAGTTCCGTTGTTCGCCGCAGGTGGAATTGCGACTCCAGCAGACGCGGCACTTGCAATGCAATTAGGCGCAGAAACTGTTTTTGTCGGATCAGGAATTTTTAAAAGTGAAAATGCGGCACCGCGCGCAAAAGCAATTGTTGAAGCAACAACTCATTTCCGCGATGCAGCTGTGCTTGCACGCGTGAGCACAGGACTTGGTGTTGCCATGACCGGTATCGGCATGGATGAAATAAACGAAACACAGCGCTTCGCTCAGCGCGGTTGGTAGACGCAGTCGTGACTGCGAGGCCTCCGGGTGAACATGCAAGTTGGTGTTCTTGCTCTTCAAGGAGCTTTTGCTGCTCATTCTGATTGCCTAGCATCTATTGGTGTGCAATCAGTTGAAGTTCGCACCCCGGAACAACTCAGTTCCGTTAGTGCATTGTTGATGCCCGGCGGGGAATCAAGCACAATGTCCCAACTGTTGGAGTCGTCAGGTTTGTTTGATCTGATAGCAACTCGCATTGCAGACGGTATGCCGGTTTTTGGAACATGTGCAGGCATGATTTTGCTGGCCTCTGAGATTCTCGATGGTCGCAGCGACCAACGGAGTTTTTCAGCAATCGATATCTCGGTTCGACGCAACGCCTTTGGTCGCCAGGTGGATTCGTTCGAGGCCAGTATCAATAGTTCGGTCGGAGACTTTCAGGGGGTATTCATTCGTGCTCCTCGTATCGAACGTGTGGGTGATGGAGTAGAAGTTCTGGGGAGTTTTAACAATGAACCTGTGCTCGTGCGTCAGGGAAATGTGTTGGCAGCATCGTTTCACCCTGAATTGTCAAATGATGCTCGACTTCACGAGTATTTTGTATCCATAACCGCAAATAGGAAAAAGGTGTAGCCAATGTCTGGACATTCCAAATGGGCAACAATCAAACATAAAAAGGGCGCCATTGATAAGGCGCGCGGCAAGTTGTTTGCGAAACTTGCTCGGCAACTTGAAGTGGCTGCACGGTCAGGTGGAATGGATGTTGACTCAAACGCCGCACTACGTACCATGGTTCAAAAAGCTAAAGCTGGTCAGATGACTAAGGATGCGATTGATCGAGCCATCAAGCGCGGTGGTGGTGAAACTGGTGGTGCCAACTATGAATCAATCATGTACGAGGGGTACGCGCCGGGTGGAGTTGCGTTGCTTGTTGATGTACTGACTGACAATCGCAATCGCACTGCATCGGATGTTCGTAATGCATTTACAAAATTTGGCGGTTCTCTTGCAGAGCCAGGAGCTGTCAGTTGGCAGTTTGCTCGCCGTGGTCTCATAGTGGTGCCCGGCGCAGTGGAAGAAGACAGTGTCATGACGGCAGCTCTCGAAGCCGGGGCTGATGACATTGAAAGAGACGGCGATACATGGCGTGTGCTCACTGATTCATCAGTGGTGTACGAGGTGAAAGAGGCACTCGAAGGTGCAGGCATTGAAGTTCTCAGTGCGGAAAGCACCATGGTGTCTGCCAATACCATCGAAGTGACAAATCTTGACGACGCCCGCCACATTCTGCGTATTATGGACATGTTGGATGAGAGCGATGACGTACAAGACGTCTACGCAAACTTCGACATTGAAGAATCACTAATGCAGGAGATCGAATAATGGCAATTTCAGTCGGCGATCTCGCCCCCGATTTCACCCTTCCTGCAACAGGAGGAGCCTCATTGTCCCTGTCCTCGTTTCGTGGCCAACCAGTCGTGCTCGTTTTCTACCCAGGCGACGACACTCCGGTCTGTACGAAACAGCTCAATTCCTACAACAACGAGCTCTCGGCTTTTGAAGGGGTAGGAGCTCAAGTGCTGGCTGTTTCTGCTCAGGGCCTAGCAAGTCATGACCAGTTCTCATCGAAGCACGGCTTCGGTTTTCCCTTGCTGGCAGACACCGACAAAGCCGTTGCGTCTCTGTATGGGACAGTGGGTCCACTCGGGTTTCCCCGTCGCAGCGTGTTTGTTATCAATGCCTCTGGGGTCATTACCTATGCCCATCGAGCCATTGCAGGTATCACGTATCGACCTGTTGCTGAACTAGTGGCAGCAGTCGAGGCTTCTCGCTGATATTCACCCCACTCACGCGCGGGTGGGTTACAATCAAACATATGTTCGCCCAGGCCTCCGCTGCGTCCCCCCATGTGGTTCTCGGTATTGACCCAGGTCTTACCCGTTGCGGGTATGCCGTTTTGGAGATGACTTCTCATCAGAACATCCGTGCTGTGGCCATGGGCGTCATCCGTACTCCGCCCAGTAGTCCGATTCATGAACGTCTTGCCGAGATTCATGGCGAAATGGAATCCCTTCTTGCTCAATTCAAGCCTGACGCAGTTGCCATCGAACAGGTCTTTTTTCAAAACAATGTCCGCACAGCTATGGGTGTTGGCCAGGCAAGCGGAATCGTGCTGGCCTTAGCCAGTCGTGCCGGGTGCGCTGTTGCGCAGTACACGCCATCACAAGTGAAGAACACCATTGTCGGGTGGGGCAGTGCAACGAAGGACCAAATCGGACACATGGTGCAGCAACGTCTGAATCTCGCAACGATTCCGCAACCAGCTGATGCGGCTGATGCGGCAGCTATCGCGTTATGCCATTGTGCCATTGCTCCGTTTATCGCCTCACGTGATGCTGCAATTGCTCGGAGCGCGCAATGATCGGAAGTTTGCGTGGAACAGTCCTTGAACGATTCATACCCAGCACTGTGCTGCTGGAAGTGGCAGGTGTCGGATATTTGTGCAGTGTGACGTCGTCAACATTCGGAGAACTTGAACCAACGGTGGTTGCTTTCTTGCATATTCATCATCACATTCGTGAAGATAACCAAACACTATTTGGCTTTACCTCACGAGTTGAAAGAGACACGTTTGATATTTTGCTCGCTACTCATGGCATTGGACCATCAATGGCAATGGCGATTCTGTCTACGTACTCGCCAACCGCGTTGGTCACAGTTGTGGCATCGGGAGATTTGGCAGCACTCACTATCGTTCCCGGTGTTGGTAAGAAAACTGCAGAGCGTCTGATGGTTGAATTGAAATCACGACTGCACCTTGATGGCCTTAGTTCAAGCGACTCAATCGATTCCGTGCAATCCAGTGCTGCAGATGTGCGTGATGCGTTGACTGCGCTCGGCTATGGAACAGACGAAATTCGCGACACGATGCGGTTGCTGGTATCGGCGTCTGATGCAGAAACCATGTTGCGCGATGCACTTGCCCTGTTAGGAGCCCGTCGTGCGGGATGAATTTCTTGAACCGATTCTCGCGTCTGATCGCGAGGTTGCAGACGAAGTCGGTTTGCGTCCTCGCTTGCTTGATGATTTCGTTGGACAACGTGAACTGAAGGAGCATCTGGACATTGTGCTCGGGGCTGCCAAACAGCGAGGTCAAGCTGCAGACCATATTTTGTTGGCTGGTCCTCCCGGTCTCGGCAAAACCACAATGGCCTGCATCGTTGCTGCCGAGATGGGAGTTGCTCTTCATATCACTAGTGGTCCTGCCTTAGAGCGCGCCGGAGACCTTGCAGCGATTCTCACCAAACTTGGCGAAGGTGATGTGTTGTTCATCGATGAGATTCATCGTCTTTCGCGGCCCGTTGAAGAAATCTTGTACCCCGCCATGGAAGATTTTCAGATCGACATTGTTGTCGGTAAAGGTCCGGCAGCATCGTCTATCAGGCTTACTTTGCCTCGATTCACCCTGATCGGGGCTACAACACGAACAGGCATGATCACTGGTCCGCTGCGTGACCGATTCGGACTTGTTGCGCGTCTTGATTATTACGACGCTGGCGAACTTGACGCCATTGTTCAGCGCACGTCACGCATCCTTGATGTTCCACTTACAGACGATGCGTCATTGCATATTGCGCGTCGCAGCAGAGGTACCCCTCGCATTGCAAACAGGTTGCTACGTCGAGTGCGCGACTTTGCAGAAGTTCGAGGCGACGGAACAATCAACTCCACTACTGCCCTAGAGGCGCTTCGAGTTTTCGGAGTTGACGAGCTCGGACTTGACAAAGTAGACCGAGCAATCTTGCGAAGCTTGTGTGAACAATTTGATGGCGGTCCAGTGGGGCTCACCACACTTGCAATTGCCGTTGGTGAGCAACCCGAAACGGTTGAGGACGTATA
The DNA here is from genome assembly GCA_009694565.1 of Ilumatobacteraceae bacterium. Classification (GTDB taxonomy): domain Bacteria; phylum Actinomycetota; class Acidimicrobiia; order Acidimicrobiales; family Ilumatobacteraceae; genus UBA2093. The sequence goes on from SHUR01000007.1 coordinate 13,120, forward strand.
TGAGCCATTTCTCATTCAGCAGGGTCTTATTGCTCGCACGCCTCGTGGCAGAGTGGCTATGGATGCTGCCCGTTCGCACCTTGCGAACCCGTAGCCTCGGTGCGTGCATCTTTCTGACATTGACTATGAGCTTCCTGAAAAGCTCATCGCTCAGCACCCTGTCGAACCACGTGACTCTGCGCGGCTGTTGGTCGCAACTAGCCCTGATCACGTGGCGCACAAACACATGACAGACCTTGTCGACATGCTTGAGCCTGGCGATGTAATGGTCGTCAATGACACACGAGTGTTGCCCGCACGGTTGGCCCTCCACCGAAAAACTGGCGGTGCGGCAGAGGTGTTGTTGTTGGAACAACGTTCATCAGATTTTCGATTATGGGAAGCACTGGTGAAACCAGCAAGCAAACTCAAACCTGACGAGGTACTTGAGTATTTCGGGAAGCGCGTGGTGCGCGTTGGGCCACGCACGGAAGCCGGCGACACTTTTGTTGTTGAGATTCTTGACGAGAACCCAATGGAACTCTTGCAACGAATTGGGGCAATGCCTTTGCCTCCGTACATCCGAAGTTCACTAACAGATCTTGAGCGGTATCAAACGATTTACGCCAGACGGTCGGCAAGCGCGGCTGCGCCTACGGCTGGCCTTCACTTTACGCCTGAACTGATGTCAAAAATTATTGCGAAAGGTGTCACGGTCGAGACAGTGGAATTGGTGGTGGGTCTTGACACCTTTAAGCCCATCTCTACAGACAACCCGCTTGACCATCTCATTCACTCAGAGTTTTATTCAGTGGAGCAGCGAGTCATGGATTCATGTCGCGACGCAAAGCGAGTCATCGCAGTAGGTACGACCGCCACGCGCGCTCTTGAATCAGTTGCCGCTTCAGGCCAGTTGTCGGGTCGTACCTCATTGTTCATAACCCCAGGCTTCCAATGGAAAGTTGTTGACATGATGCTGACGAATTTTCACTTGCCAAAGACATCACTGTTGTTAATGATTGAATCATTCATTGGCACAAGGTGGCGTGACATTTATGCAGAAGCTATTTCAGAGCAATACAGGTTTTTATCTTTCGGTGATGCCATGCTGTTGGCTCGTTCGTAAAGGTTGATTGCATGTTCCCGGTACAACTTGATATTGATTCACGAGATGGTGCAGCGCGTTCTGCAACAGCTACCACTCATCGCGGAACATATGAGACCCCATGCTTCATGCCAGTCGGTACTCGCGGTGCTGTGAAGTATCTCAGTGCCCGTGACTATGCCGATATCGGCGCTCGTATTGTTCTTGGAAACACATACCACTTGATGTTGCGACCAGGGGCCGAAGTCGTGGAGAAGTTTGGCGGCCTTGGTTCCTTTAGTGGTTGGGATGGTTTGACACTGACGGACTCAGGTGGCTTCCAAGTGTTTTCACTTGACCCCAAAGTTGATGATGATGGAGTGACGTTCAAGTCAACCTATGACGGTTCGTATCATCGCTTCACCCCAGAAATTGCGGTCCAGACACAAGAGAAAATTGGTGCAGACATACAAATGGTGCTCGATGTGTGCACGTCGTTGCCTGCAGAACCTGATGTTGTTCGGCTTGCTCTTGAACGAACACATGCATGGGCATTGCGAGCAAGGGCAGCTCACACTCGGTCCGATCAATCGTTGTTCGGCATTGTGCAGGGAGGAACCAACTCTGCGATGCGTGCGGAAAGTGCTCGGCGAACAGTGGATGTCGGTTTTGACGGATTTGGTATCGGAGGTCTCTCGGTAGGAGAGAGCCGCGCTGAGATGGTGGAGTCCATTGCTGCGTGTATCGACGAACTTCCAGAAGATCGTCCGCGTTACCTCATGGGCGTTGGTGACCCTGCGTCGCTTGTGGAGGCAGTAGGTCTGGGGGTCGATCAATTTGATTGTGTACTGCAAACTCGACTAGGTCGCCACGGAACCGCTTTGACGTCGCAGGGCAGGGTGAACATCAAGAACGCCCAATTCCAGGACTCCGATGAGCCTCTCGACCCACTGTGTTCCTGTTGGGTCTGTGCATCTCATTCCCGTGGTTACCTGCGCCACTTGGCCCAGACTGGCGAGCCCACTGGGTCGCGTTTGGTGTCTGTTCATAACCTGGCATGGACTATTTCGTTGATGAAGGACATGAGAGAAGCAATTCAGCAAGGCACCTTTTCTGACCTCAAACGGGGCATTCTGGACGTGTGGGCATAAGGGAAATCAGGCTGATTCGGTCTCCGGTCGCTAGGATTACCAGCCGTGATTCAAATCCTTCTCTCTTCTGAACATTCAAACAGCAATGGCAATCCATTGTTCACTTTGGTCTTTTTCGCTGCGATTTTCGCCGCCATGTATTTCTTGTTGCTTCGTCCCCAGCGCCGTCGCCTGAAAGAGGGTCAAGTGTTGCAAAGTTCCATAGCGGTCGATGATGAGATCATTTTGAATTCAGGCATCTACGGCTTTGTTACGGCCATTGAGGGCGATGTCTTGTGGGTCGACGTTGCAGACGGTCACGGATCAGAGCGGATTGAGATTCGTGTGTCACGTGGTTCTATTGCGCGCAAGGCGCCTGCGGCAGAGGCTGCTACGGACGATACGAAATAAAGCATGACTCGTCGCTTAGTTGTTTCTCTTGTTGCGATAGTTTTGCTCGCCAGCGGAACGTTCACTGCGAACCTTGTTGCTGGAAACCAACCAGCTCTCGGGCTTGACCTTCAAGGAGGTGCCTCTGTCACGATGACTCCTGTTGGGGAAGTTGATCCGGCAGCTCTCTCTGTGGCTGTTGACATTATTCGTCAGCGCGTGGACTCACTTGGTGTCGCTGAACCAGAAATTATCCGCCAAGGAAACACAGTTGTTGTGAACTTGCCTGGCGTAAAAGATCAGCAACAAGCTCTCGACACTATTGGTCGTACAGGTGCAGTCGAGATGCGTGCTGTCTTAAGGGTTGTTGAGAACCCCGATAACACCACCACCTCGACCGTGAAGGGCGCAACCACAACATCACTCAAGCCTGCCTCTACAACTTTGCCGCCACCAGCAGGCGGAGTCGGAAGTTCGCGAACTGCAGCAGTTACGACAACAACTATCCCCACAGCCTCTTCTGTTGATCCACTCACTGGGTTACCAGAAGGCCAGACAGTTCTTCCTGGCCGCAAGGACGGACTGATCTATTTGCTCGGTCCTGCAGAGGCAACCGGAGAAGTGTTTTCGAATGATTCATCTGCGCAAGTTGATGCTGGTGCTTGGGTAGTTGTAGCAAAGCTCAGAAGCGGTGCTGCTGGAGCGGATGTTTGGAACGCATTGTCAACAAAATGCTTTGCGGGTGGCGCAGATTGTCCTTCAAAAGCAATTGCCATCATTCTTGATGGTGAAGTGATTTCAGCACCCACAGTGCAAACTCCAACTTTTGATAATGGCAGCGTCCAGATCAGCGGATCATTTTCTGAAACTGAAGCACAAGACTTAGCCCGTGTGTTGCAATTTGGTGCAGTCCCCGTGAAGTTTGAAACTCCAACTGTGCAGACAGTCTCGGCCTCTCTCGGAGAAGATTCATTGCGAGCAGCGGTGTTATCTGGACTCATCGGCGTGTTGCTCGTGCTGCTGTTCTTGTTGTTCTATTACCGACTTCTTGCAATCGTTGTGGTTGGAGGCCTTACTGTGTCCGGGCTGTTGCTATGGAGTGTTATCTCATGGCTCTCAAAGACAAACGGATTGGCTCTGACTTTGTCTGGTGCTGCCGGAATCATTGTGTCCATCGGCGTCACAGTGGACTCGTATGTTGTGTTCTTTGAAAAACTAAAAGACGATGTACAGCAAGGACGAACATTGCGTAACTCTGCAGCGCGTGGTTTTGATCGGGCATGGCGCACTATTTTGGCAGCTGACACCGTGTCGCTCATTGGTGCTGTCATTTTGTGGTGGCTCACTGTCGGGTCGGTTCGTGGTTTTGCGTTCTTCCTCGGTCTCTCAACCATGGCTGACATGATCGTGTCGTACTTCTTTACTCGGCCAGCAGTACTTCTGTTAGCCAGAACAAAATTGTTCAATAGAGGACGAGTGCTTGGTGTTGCCAAGGCCAAAATTTCAGAGGCGGTTGCGTAATGGCTGGTGGAATGTCACGTTTATTCCGTGGTGAAACAACAATCAACTTTTATGGCCGACGCAATATTGGCTTTATTGCATCCACACTGCTTCTCGTTGTCACTGTTGGGTCGTTGTTTACACAAGGCTTGAATCTTGGTATTGACTTCAAGGGTGGAGTCGCGTTTGAAGTGCCTGTAGCTGGCACCATGACCGAAGCAAAAGCCGAAGAAATTCTTGCGGCGAACAAGATCAGAACTGACAACGTTAAAATCCAGACTCTGACATCGGGCACTACGAAGCGTGTTCGTATTCAGTTGGGTGACTTGCCAGCAGCTACTCGCACCACGATTCAAGAAGCACTTGCTAAGTCTGCTAACGCTACGGTTAATGACGTCAGTGTCTCCACCGTTAGCTCAACTTGGGGTCGAAACATCACTACTAAGGCCATCAACGCACTATTGATTTTCTTCCTTGTGGTTTCAATCTTTATTGCTTGGAGATTCGAATGGCGAATGGCTTTGTCTGCTATTGCTGCAATGGTCCACGACGTTGGAATTAGCGTTGGCGTCTATTCAATCTTCAAACTTGAAGTAACTCCAGCGACAGTTGTGGCGTTCCTGACCATTCTCGGATTCTCGTTGTATGACACCATTGTTGTGTTCGACAAAGTTCATGACAACAACGAGCGGTTCAGTGGTTCGAAAGTGTCCTATGGGGACATCGTCAATGTGTCTATGAACCAAGTGCTTATGCGTTCATTGAATACATCTATCGCTGCGCTGCTTCCTGTGCTCAGTCTGCTGGTGCTTGGTTCTGGTGTATTTGGTGCTGTTGCCCTGCGCGAATTTGCTTTGGCTCTTCTTGTTGGTCTCGCAACCGGTGCGTATTCGTCGATTTATATTGCGACCCCACTGCTTGGCCTCTTGAAGGAAAGATCTGACCAATACCGGCCCATGAGGGGTCACTTGTCTCTTGGGGTCGACATGGCTCACCTCATGCATACTGGCACCCCCATTGGTCGCCGGGCTGCTGCCAGGGCAGCAACAGATACGAGCCAAGGCGTTATTCCAGCCCCAGTTGCCGTTGAAACTCTTTTGAGTCATCCACCGCGCCCTCGAAAGAAGTCTCGTCGCTAACCTTTGACCATGGGTACTGCCGATCGAGTTCTTCCGTGGAGACGTCAGCACAACGCGCCCATCGAAGAGTTGGCTCCACTTTTAACTGCTTTCCGTAGCCGCCATCCGAAAGCATCTGTGTCCTTGGTGAACAGGGCATACGAAGTAGCGCGTGTAGCCCACACCAATCAAATGCGTTCCTCGGGCGAAGCGTACATTAATCACCCCATAGCGGTGGCTCGCATTGTCGCTGATATCGGTCTCGATGAAGTGTCGTTGGCGGCTGCTCTGTTACACGACGCAGTAGAAGATACTGAAATAACGATTGAAGATGTTCAACGCAATTTTGGTGATGACGTTGCAATGCTTGTTGATGGAGTAACGAAACTAGAGCGGCTGCAGTTTGACTCGCGCGAGGCGCAGCAGGCTGCAACTATGCGCAAAATGTTGGTTGCGATGGCCAAAGACATGCGTGTGCTAGTGATAAAACTCGCAGACCGTTTGCATAACATGCGAACTCTTGCAGGAGTTCCGCTTGAAAAGCAGCAACGCACGGCGCAGGAAACGTTAGATATCTATGCGCCACTAGCGCATCGCATGGGAATGCAAGAAGTCAAGCAACAGTTGGAAGATTTGTCGTTTGCTGCTCTATATCCAAAACGTTTTGCAGAGTTAGATCATTTAGTGTCCACAAGAACTCCAGAACGTGACTTGTATTTGGTGAAAGCTATTGCAGAGGTGTCAGCCAGGCTGTCAGAAGCAAATATTGGGGCTGAGGTCACTGGTCGTGGGAAGCATCTCTGGAGCATCTACGAAAAGATGATGCAGAAGGACCGCGACTTTGATGATATTTTCGATTTAGTAGCAATCCGGATTGTTGTTGACAGTGTTCGCGATTGTTACGGTGCGCTTGGTTGCTTGCATGGCAAATGGCGACCCGTTGTTGGTCGGTTCAAGGACTACATCGCAATGCCGAAGTTCAATCTTTATCAGTCATTGCACACGACAGTGATTGGCCCCGGAGGCCGTGCGTTAGAGGTGCAAATTCGCACCCAAGAGATGCACGAACGAGCCGAGCGCGGTGTTGCTGCTCACTTTGCATACAAAGAGGGCACAGATACAAACGACACTGATTGGCTAAACCGGATCATTGACTGGCAATCAGAAATTTCAGATCCAGACGAATTCATGGCCGATCTGAAAAATGGCCTAGAGCAGGAAGAAGTATTTGTCTTCACACCAAAGGGCAGAGTAATTACTTTGCCGATCAATTCAACACCTGTGGACTTTGCTTACACCGTGCATACAGAAGTCGGTCACTCATGCGTTGGTGCCAGAGTTAATGGCCGACTGGTATCGCTTGATTCGACATTGGCGTCTGGAGATTCCTGTGAGATCTTCACTTCAAATGTTGAAGGCGCTGGTCCATCGCGCGACTGGTTAGGTTTTGTCCAGTCGCCTCGGGCAAAGAGCAAAATCAAGAACTGGTTTACGAGAGAACGTCGCGAGGACATGGTTGAGTCCGGTCGTGATGACCTAACCGCAGAGTTGCGCAGAGAGGGTCTTCCTGTCCAGCGCATATGGACATCAGATGCGTTCTTGCAGGAACTAGAGGCTCTCAATATGACAGAGATCGACACGTTGTTCGCCGCCATTGGTGAGCATCATGTGTCTGCACGTGGTTTCGCTCAGCGCATTGGTCGAGCAATGCGTCGAGAAGGCAGTGATGAACAACTAGCCATGCCGATGCGCATGGATCTCATCACTACCGAAAAAAGAAGCGCAACGGGAATTCATGTTGAAGGTCTGGAAGATGTTCTTGTGCGTTTGTCACGTTGTTGCACTCCTGTGCCTGGCGATGAGATTTCAGGGTTTATAACAAAGGGTCGTGGAGTGAGCATTCATCGCTCCGATTGTGCAAATGCTGAATCTTTGGTGGAAGGTGAACCAGCGCGAATGATTGATGTGGAATGGGCCAGAACGTCACCTGGCACCATGTTCAATGTAGGAGTTGAAGTCGTTGCTCTTGACCGCAGCAAACTGTTGCGTGATGTGGCCAATGTTCTGTCAGAACAGCATGTCAACATAGTTGCGTGTAGCACCCATACGGGCTCTGATCGGGTAGCGAAGATGCGATTTGAATTTGAACTGGGTGACCCCAATCACCTAGACGCTGTTTTGCGGGTCATTAAGTCAATTGATTCGGTGTACGACGCATATCGCATCGTTCCTGGCGGGCAGTCCGACTAGCCTGACTGGCTGTGTCATCGTTTCAAACAAGTCCGGGAACCCGCGATATCTTGCCGCCTCATGCGGGCAGATGGCGTGCCTTGGTGCAAATCTTTGCAGATGGTGTCGAAGCGGCCGGGTATGAGAACATCATTCCACCGATGTTTGAAGATCTTGGTGTGTTTCAGCGTCTTGGTGACGCCACAGATGTAGTCACGAAAGAGATGTACGACTTCATGGATAAGGGCGGTCGACATATCGCTCTGCGTCCAGAGCACACCGCCAGTGTGTGTCGCGCATTCGCCCAGCACCGCCCTACTCCTCCATGGAAGGTGTGGTACTCGGGACCGAACTTTCGGTATGAACGGCCGCAAGCCGGAAGGTTCCGACAATTTGATCAAGTTGGTATCGAAGTCTTAGGCGTAGATGATTCTCAACTTGATGTTGAAGTCATTTCTCTAGGATGGGATTTCTACAAGGCGATTGGATTGAGCAATGTGTCGCTCGTTGTAAACTCGCTTGGTGATGCGGGCGACCGAGGTCGATACGTTGAGGCGCTTGGTGTCTATTTTAAAACTCATAGTGAAACTTTGAGTCCGGAGGCAGTGAGCACATTAGAACGCAATCCTCTGCGTGTTCTTGATTCAAAGCGACCACAAGATGGCCCGGCTATCGCTGGTGCACCTACAATCGGGACGTTTCTCAGCACGGATGCTGCGGCGCATTTTGCGGCGGTGTGCGCGGGGCTTGACTCTCTAAACATCCCGTACGTCGTGAACGAGCGACTCGTTCGTGGTCTTGATTACTACCAACGCACGACTTTTGAATTTGTCTCTGGCTCACTTGATTCTGCGCAGAATGCAGTTGGTGGCGGTGGTCGATATGACGGGTTGGTCGAAGATCTTGGAGGTCCTGCTACACCTGGAATTGGGTTTGCGCTCGGAGTAGATCGCACGTTGCTTGCCTGTGATGCGGAAGGTTGTTTTGCGTACGGGTTTCCAGTCTTAGATGTTTTTGTGATCGATACCACCGGTGGAAGCCACGCGCTTTCCATCACTCATCAATTGCGTCATAGCGGGTTCTCTGCCGATCGAGCATTTGAAGGTCGCAGCATGAAGTCACAGATGAAGAGCGCAGATCGAAGTGGGGCACAGGTCGCTGTGATTATTGGTGATTCTGAAATTGAACAATCCACCTGTACCGTACGCAACCTTTCAACATCCGAACAAACAACTATTCCATCAGTCGAACTACAGAGCCATCTGGAGTCGGTTCTTGGACTAAGACAGCCAAGGCGGCAAACCCCATGAGATCCACTGCAATGCGAACACACATGTGTGGAGAACTAGATATTGCGAGCGTTGGACAGACTGTTTCGCTCTGTGGTTGGGTAGCTCGTCGTCGTGAGCACGGCGAACACCTGGCATTCATCGATATTCGTGATCACTCCGGAATCATGCAGTGTGTCGTTGATAATGATGTAGATGTTCGTAGTGAATACGTCATCAGGGTTACCGGAGTCGTACGTGCTCGTCCTGAAGGAACTATTAATTCTTCACTCACTACTGGCATGGTGGAAATCGGTGATTGTATTGTTGAGATTCTTAACTCGGCTGAACCACCACCGTTTCCCGTCGATGCGCGTGCAGATGATGTTGATGAATCGATTCGTTTGAAGTTCCGATATCTCGATATCCGACGTGAACGGATGCAAAAGAACTTGCGTGTGCGCGCACAGATCAACAGTGCCATTCGCAAGGAAATGGAAACCAACGGATTCGTTGAAGTTGAAACTCCATTCTTAATGCCATCTACTCCTGAAGGCGCACGTGAATTTCTAGTTCCTTCTCGAAAAGAACCCGGTTCGTTCTTCGCATTGCCACAGTCGCCTCAACTATGGAAGCAATTGCTCATGGTGGCAGGAGTGGATAGGTATTACCAGATTGCTAGGTGTCTACGTGATGAAGACTTGCGTGCCGATCGCCAGTATGAATTCATGCAGCTTGATGCGGAGATGTCGTTCGTGTCTCAAGATGACGTGCTGGAAAATATTGGTCGCGCAGTAGTTGCTGCGGCCATTGCCGTTACCGGTGAAGCGCCACCCGAAATTGAACGCATTACTTGGCATGACGCAATGAATCGTTTCGGCATTGATAAGCCAGACCTTCGGTTCGCAATGGAACTTATTGAATTAACTCCTCTTTTTGCTGGCACTGAATTCAAAGCGTTTGCTGGAGCATCGTGCATTAAGGGGATATGTGTTGATGCCAAGATCTACCCGGAGGCAGCAGCTTTTGGTCGCAACAAACTAGATGGCCTCACTGATCGTGCCAAGAAAATCGGTGCAAAAGGGCTCGTATGGATGAAGATTGGTGCAGACGGCGCTATCGATTCTCCGGTTGCAAAGTTCCTTAGTGATGACGAAAAGAGTGCACTAGTTGCCGTAATGGGAGCCACAGAAGGGGACTTACTGTTGTTGGTTGCAGACGAATGGGACACCACATGTGAAGTTCTCGGACAATTACGCAATGACATTGGTCGTCCGCCAGTTCATCAAGGACCGTATAAATATGTATGGGTCACTGAGTTCCCGTTGTTTATTGGTATTGATCCAGTCTCTGGTCGCCCTCGCCCTGGACACCACCCGTTTTGCCAGCCACATCCCGATGACATGTCTTTGTTTGATACAGAGCCATTGAAGGTTCGCGCTTTGGCATACGACCTTGTTTTGAACGGTTGGGAATTGGGCTCAGGTTCTATTCGTATTCATGAGCCTGAAATGCAACGTCGCGTGTTTAACCAATTGGGAATCAGCGACGAAGAAGCAGACAAGCGATTCGGATTCTTTTTGCAACCGTTCAAGTACGGAGCGCCTCCACATGGTGGATTCGCTTTCGGTATCGATCGTTTGGCTGCAATTTTGGCCGGCGAAGAGAACATTCGTGAAGTCATTGCGTTTCCTAAGACACAGAGCGGCTCAGATCCAATGACGAATGCACCGACCCCTGTCGATCCTGCACATCTTGCTGAATTAGGTCTTCGGTTGTTGCCACCACCCGCTTCGTCGTAGTTGTGGATTCCCCTGACCTCTTTACTGCATCGATAGAAGATCGAATCGCAGCGCGGTCACCGCTTGCTGCACGGATGCGTCCTCGTTCTCTCGATGATGTTGTAGGTCAGAGTCATTTAGTTGGCCCAACAGGTCCACTGCGTCGATTGATTGAGAGCGATCGCTTGTCTTCGATCATTGTGTGGGGGCCACCTGGTACAGGAAAGACCACCTTGGCTGAACTCGTGGCGTCAACAACTCAACGCAGTTTTGAGCGTTTAAGTGCGGTAACTGCTGGTGTGAAAGATATTCGTGAAGTCATAGAGACTGCACGGCGAAGGCTCACCATTGATGATCGCGGAACAGTTGTTTTTGTCGACGAGATTCACCGGTTCTCTACGGTGCAGCAAGACGCTCTCCTGCATGCTGTAGAAAGTGGTCTCATCACTCTTGTGGGCGCAACAACGGAGAACCCTGCGTTCTCTGTAAATCCATCTCTTCGCAGTCGCTCGTCTGTATTTGCTCTGAAGCCAGTTGACGCAGAAGCGATAATGGAGTTGCTCCATCGCGCAGTTGTGACCGAAGGTATTCCTGCTGATGAAGATGCGCTTGAGCTGATTTCTCGACGCGTCACGGGAGATGCTCGCCAAGCCTTGACGGCATTCGAAGTGTGCTGTGCACTCGCTACAAATGGCCGCATTGACATCGCAGCCGCTACCACGGCCCTTGATACGAGTGTGTCGCGTATGGGGCGAGATGATCATTACGACGTGATCTCTGCCTTCATTAAATCAATGCGCGCGAGCGATGTAGACGTCGCACTGCATTGGCTCGCCAGAATGTTTGAAGCAGGCGAGGATCCACGTTTTATTGCTCGTCGAATGATGATTTTCGCCAGCGAAGATATTGGAATGGCCGATAACAATGCACTCCTTGTTGCAACTGCAGCAGCCCAAGTGCTTGAGAGAGTTGGATTGCCAGAGGCTCAACTGAATCTCGCTCATGCTGTGATCTACTTGGCCCGTGCTCCGAAGAGCCGAGCAGTGATAGATGCAATATCGCGCGCCCTGTCTGACGTGCGCGAAGGCCATACGGGGCAAGCACCTCCGACCACTGTGCAGCCCCCGTCGTATCTTCCGTTGGGATTAGGTGAATTGCGGTACTACGGTGAAGACCATGAGGACTCTGAATAACGCTGTCACGGTGTCGCTGTCATGATGCGACGAATGTTTTGGTTTGCGTCCGGGGCGATAGTTGGAGCGAGCATTGTGGTCTGGGCGAAACGAACCATCGTGACCGTGTCTGAGAAATTGACACCTGCCAACATCGCTGACGCCATTGCTGTTGGTCTTCGGCACAGTGTTATGGCCCTGTTTGATGGTGTGATGTCCTTGATTGATGCATACCGCAATAGGGAAACGTCTGGCTCGGCGTCAACGTCATCACCAATGTCCAGTGCGTCTGCTGCTCCGACTCGTCGCCATAACCCACCCCGCCAGAGAACCAGCCATCGCTAAGATGGTGCCTTCATGGCATCGTCGACAAATTCCAGTATCCCGCGCTCAGCTGACGCGCTTCGTGGAGCGTTCTCTGGCTACTTTGCCGACAAGGGACACACCATTGTCCCGTCTGCGAGCCTGATTCCGCACGACCCCACCTTGTTGTTCACTGTGGCAGGCATGGTGCCGTTCAAGCCCTATTTCATGGGAGACGAAGTCGCTCCGTATAACCGAGCAGTCACGGTTCAAAAATGTGTCCGAGCCGGTGGTAAACACAATGACCTTGATGAGGTGGGACGTACGAAGCGTCACCTTGTGTTTTTCGAAATGCTTGGCAATTTCAGTTTCGGTGACTATTTCAAATCCAATGCAATTCCCTGGTCGTGGGAACTGGTAACAGAGGTTTTCGGCTTCGACGGCGATCGCTTATGGATCACCGTGCACGAATCAGATGATGAAGCTGAAGCAATGTGGCATGAACAAGTAGGAGTGCCAATGAATCGCATTCAGCGACTTGGCGACAAAGACAATTTCTGGCAAGCAGGAGACACCGGACCATGCGGACCATGTTCTGAAATTCACATCGACCGAGGTGTCGCATTCGGGCCTGACGGCGGTCCTGCAAACGACCCAACTGGCGATCGGTTTATGGAGTTCTGGAACCTTGTATTCATGCAATACAACCAAGCTCCTGATGGTTCCCGCACGCCGTTGCCAAAGCCCAGTATCGATACCGGAGCTGGCCTTGAACGAATTCTTGCCCTTGTACAGGGAGTTGACTCGGTATGGGAGACAGACGTGTTATTCCCGATCATTGAACAAGCACAGTCCACCACCGGGGCGCACTACAAAATCGGCGACTATGAAGACCGCAATAGCTTCAGTTTGCGTGTACTGGCAGAACACGCGCGGTCTGCAGCGATGCTTATTAACGACGGTGTATTTCCAAGTAATGAAAACCGTGGCTATGTACTGCGGCGCATCATCCGTCGCGCAGTTCGCCATGCCTATTTGCTCGGAACAGAGAAGCTCGTGATGCCCTCATTGGCTAATACAGCGATAGACGTCATGGCTAACGCGTACCCCGATGTTGCTAAGAACAAGGACTTTGTGTTGGGTGTTTTGACAAAGGAAGAAGAACGGTTCCGTCATACTTTGAAGACCGGTTTGTCGATCCTTGAAGATGATTTGTCTGGTGACAGCAAGAAGTTGTCTGGCACATCGGCGTTCTTGTTGCATGACACGTACGGATTCCCATTGGAACTAACGCAAGAGATTGCCAGTGAACGGGGAGTCGAAGTCGATATCGCTGGTTTTCAATCTGAAATGAACGAACAGCGGACTCGTGCCAAGAGTGCGCGTAAGTCTGGTCGTTCCGATTCAGACCGTGTTGAGGCATATCGCGAGGTTATGGAAACTCATGGAGTCACCGAGTTTGTTGGGTATGTTCATGACTCTTCTGAGTCAACTGTTCTCGCAGTAATTGACGGTGATGACTCGTGTGTCGAAGTTTTCCTCGATCACACACCGTTTTACGCCGAGAGCGGTGGTCAAGTTGGGGACATTGGAATCATCAGTGGCGATGGTTTCCAATTGTCAGTCATTGATACAAACTTCGCATTGCCAGGACTACGCCGACACGTGTGCCGAGTTATGTCTGGTGAACCCACCGAAGGGGTAGGAGTCACTGCTCGAATAGACGTAGAAGCGCGCACGGCTACCCGACGTAATCACACAGGAACACATGTCTTGCATTGGGCGCTTCGTGCGGTGTTGGGTGAACACGTCAAACAAGCAGGCTCGCTTGTCTCTCCTGATCGGTTGCGCTTTGACTTTAGTCACTATGACGCGGTCTCAGATGAAGAGATCATCAGAATTGAGACGCTGGCTAATGCTCAGGTCTTAGCCAATTCACCTGTCACTGCCACCGAATCTTCTAAAGAAGAAGCACTAGCTGCAGGCGCTATTGCGTTCTTCGGCGATAAGTACGGCGATATTGTTCGCGTCTTGAATGCAGGGGCATCGACTGAATTGTGCGGAGGAACTCATGTGTCAGCAACTGGTGATATCGGTTTCATCAAAATTATTGGAGAGTCCTCCATTGGCTCAAACTTGCGTCGTATCGAGGCTGTAACCGGCGCAAATGCTGTTTCGTACATGCAGCGCAACGATGCCATTTTGAATGAAATTTCTCAGGCAGTCGGCGTGCGTCCCGACGAAGCGGTTGCTGGCGTATCACGGAGACTTGATGAACTGAAAGCTGCCCACGATGAAATCAAAGTCTTGCGTGGGAAGTTGTCGGTTGGACGTGCAGTTGAGTTAGCAGCTACAGCAGTTGATGGTCTTGTCGTTGCGCGCGTTGATGGGCTTACCGCTGGTGATGTGAGAGACCTCGCAATTGCCATTCGCCAGCAGCCTGGCGTTATTGCTGTCATAGTCGGCGCTGTCACTGATACGGGTGGAGTGTCGCTCGTTGCGGCTACCACCCCTGCAGTGAAAGGTAATGCGTCAGACCTCATTAAGGAAGCTGCCCGCGCAGTAGGTGGTGGCGGTGGTGGCAAAGGTGACATTGCAACAGCTGGTGGAAAGAATCCCGCAGCACTAGACGAAGCGTTACAACTTGCACAGGACAAGACCCGAGCTGCCATCGGCTCGATTGCATAATTTGTGAGAGTGCTTGGCATTGATCTCGGTTCGAAGCGAATCGGCATTGCAACATCTGATCGCAGTGGCACCATTGCGACTCCGTTCACCGTCTTGAAGCGATGCGGATCTATGGGTGGCGATCACCGCAATATCGCAAAGATGGTTGTTGAAGAAGAAGCTGAGGCCGTCATCGTGGGACTCCCTTTAAATATGGATGGGTCTGAAGGAAAGGCTGCACAAGCTGCCCGAGTCGAAGCTGCGCGCATGGCTACGGTTGTGGGCGTACCTGTTCATGTTCATGATGAACGTCTGACAACGGTGGAAGCAGATCGAGTGTTGATGGAACAAAAGATGAATGCTCAGGCGCGTCGCCGCGTTGTCGACAAAGTCGCTGCTGCAGTCATGTTGCAGTCATGGTTAGACACACAAGCTCATCAGGCGGGTTCATGACGGGTGATCCACTTCTTCCAGACAATTGGCATGAAGACCCGTGGGATCGGGTGACCACTGTTTCGCAAGACTCCCTTGAATCGACTCCTGGTGAATTGCGACAGCTCCGAGGTGTGATGCGCACTGTAGCCATTGTCCTTACTGCGTCGCTGCTCTTGCTCGGGTGTATGGGCTGGTGGACTGTTCGGGTTCTGAATCCATCCGGTACACCCGACGTGGTTGTGAATTTCACGGTCAATGATGGCGACACAATTTCGTCGGTTGCTTCCCGATTAAAAAGCGCTGGCATTATTGGGAATGCAACCATCTTTCGTTGGTACGTCTCTACGAAGGGCACAATTGCCCTTGCGCCTGGGTATTACGCATTGAAGCCGAAAGACAATGCGGGTTCAATTATCGAAGCTTTGTCAACTCCGCCGGCTCAGACTTTTATCTCCGTCACGTTTCCTGAAGGAATGACAGTGGCTCAAATGGCACAGAGGCTCTCCGACAAGATGACTTTTATGAAGACTGAAGATTTTGTGGCAGCCGCAAGCAATCCTGATACGGCATCAGCATTGAGACCGAAATCAGTGACATCTCTTGAGGGTTTGCTGTTTCCTGATACGTATCAAATTTCAGGAGACGACACAGAATCTCGCGTCGTCGCTCGTTTGGTCTCCATGATGGAGCGGGTGTCTCGACAAGTTGATTTGACTGCCGGAGCGAAGTCCCGAGGATTTCGCCCGTATGAAATTTTGATCATTGCTTCACTGATTGAGCGTGAAGCCAAGGTCGCAACTGATCGTTCAAAGATTGCTCAGGTCATCTACAACCGCTTAGCTAAAAAGATGAAACTAGAAATCGATGCCTCAGTAAAATACGGCCAAGATCCCGCAATGACCTGGACTGACATGAAGGTCACAGATACCCCGTACAACACGTACATCCGTGCAGGATTGCCCCCGACACCTATCGCGAACCCTGGTAAGGCCTCTATTCAGGCTGCCCTTGCACCATTCGGAACGCCTCCTGTACGTGACGCCGCATGTGTAGGACTTCCCGCGGGTGTGAAATGTGAATTCTTGTACTACGTCTTAGCGGATGAGGCTGGTGGGCACGTGTTTGCAACGACTTATGACCAACACCTACTCAATGTTGAGAAGGCAAAAGCCGCAGGACTACTTCCATGAGCACGATTGCTGCAGTGATTGGCTCACCAATATCGCATTCCCTGTCACCCGCCATACACAATGCAGCTTTCGCAGTGGCTCATCGCAAGGGCGAATATGTTGCTGTGGAATGCGGCATCACGGATGTCGAGACAACATTGACGAATCTTCAGTCGGCCGGTCTTGTCGGATTGTCAGTCACGATGCCTCTGAAAGAAGCGGTCATAGATTATTTGGATTTTGTAACTCCGGACGCCGACTTTTTGAACGCGGTGAACTGTATATCGTTTGGTCCGACTGGATCAATCGGTCATAACACTGATGGTGAAGGGTGTTGTGCGGCCCTTACTGAACAGGGTGGCGCTCGCCTGCGGGGGGCAACTGTTGTGTTGCTTGGCGCTGGTGGCACTGCGCGTTCTATTGCGCTCGCGCTGGTTCGACGTGGGGCACACGTCGTCGTTGTGAATCGAACACAATCTCGCGCGATGGATCTTGTCAGTTCCTTTGCGAGTTTTGGAGATGAAGTATCCATTTCGATGGGGGACCAGAGCAGCATTGCATCCGCGTCAATATTGATTAACGCAACGTCTGCCGGTATGAATGGTTCTGAGTTACCAGTTGATTCCGCATTACTTCATAGTCATCTCACTGTTCTTGATGCGGTGTACTCGCCACTTGAGACTTCGTTGCTCGGAGCTGCCCGTGCGGTGGGTGCCACGGCGGTGGATGGGCTTTGGATGCTGATCCACCAAGCGCGACACCAGCAAAAACTCTGGTTTGGCGAATTCTCTGACGCATCGGTGATGCGATTAGCCGCAGAGCGGGAACTTTCCGCTCGCCGCAAGTAGCCTGAAAATCGTGCTTAGGTACCTCACAGCCGGCGAATCTCATGGTCGCGCCCTCACAGTCATCGTCGAGGGTCTGCCTGCGGGTCTCCCCATTTTGGCCGAACATATCGAATCTGAATTAGCTCGTCGTCGACTCGGTTATGGCAGAGGTCCTCGTCAGCGCTTCGAAGAAGACCGTGTCACCCTGGTTGGTGGAGTCCGTCACGGACGGACGCTCGGTTCTCCTGTCTCAATCGAAATTCAAAACTCTGAGTGGTTCCGTAGCGATAAGTGGCATGCAGAAATGTCACCAGAGCCTGGCGCCACCGAGTCTCCATTGACTCAGCCACGACCAGGGCATGCAGATCTCGTTGGAATGCAAAAGTATGGCTTTACCGATGCACGAGATGTGCTCGAACGTGCAAGTGCGCGCGAAACAGCAGCACGTGTTGCTGCTGGCGCATTGGCAAAACAGTTGTTGTCGCACCTTGGTGTCGGAGTCCTCAGCCACGTTGTTCGTATGGGAGACGCTGCTGCCCCCGCAATCACATTGCCAACTATGGCTGATCTCGCTGCAATCGATGCGTCGGAAGTGCGTTGTTTTTCGAAGTCTGGTGAAGACGCAATGATCTCTGCGATCAAGGCGGCTGCTCGCGAAGGTGATTCCCTCGGAGGAATTGTCGAAGTCATTGCCCACGGAGTCCCTATTGGCTTAGGTAGTCATGTGCACTGGGATCGCAAGATCGACGCGCTTTTGGCGCAAGCAATTATGAGCATCCAAGCTGTAAAGGGCGTGGAGATTGGTGATGGATGGAAAGTTGCCGGATTACGCGGCAGCCAAGCCCATGACCCAATCTCGTGGGACGCAACAAATCTTCGTTATGTGCGTGACAGTCATCGTTCAGGCGGCACGGAAGGCGGCATTACAACTGGTGAACCGCTCATCGTGCGTGCTGCAATGAAGCCACTCTCTACCTTGAACAAGCCCACGTTGAAGACCGTTGACACAGTGACTAAAGAAGAAACTGTCAGCTTTAAAGAACGTACGGATGTCACGGCAGTGCCGGCACTCGGCGTTATTGCCGAAACAATGGTTGCTCTGGTACTTGCCGCGGAAGCGCAACGTAAGTTCGGCGGAGACTCCCTTTCTGAATTCGTTCGCAACGCAACGTCATTTCGAGCAACACTAGAGTCGTGACCCGTTCAGAGCCCTGCATTGTCCTTGTTGGGCTTATGGGAACCGGAAAAACCACGGTGGCGCGTTTGCTCGCTGAACATCGCGGTGTGGAACTGCTCGACACGGACAAATTGATTGAGGCGCGGGATAGTCGATCAATTCGTGAAATTTTTGCCCAGTCTGGAGAAGCAGTTTTTCGAGAACTCGAATCAGATGTATTGCGTGAATGTCTTTCTCGACCAGGAAGTCCGATCATTGCGGGAGCCGGAGGGGTGGTGGTGCGTGAGCAGAACAGAGCGATGCTCGATCTCGCCCGAAATGCTGGTACGGCTGTTGTCGTATGGCTACATGCGCGGCCAGAAGTGCTTGCAGAACGGACTGCCAAGGGTGTTCACCGACCGTTGCTTGACAATGATCGAATGGGAACATTGACGCAGATGTCGGAAGATCGAAGCCCGCTCTATGCTTCGGTTGCTGACATTGTGATTGATGTATCAGACCGAAGTGTTGAGTCGGTCGTTGATTTGCTGGTAAGCGCACTTGATGAACAAGAAGAATTTGAAGGAAATGGTCATGAGTGATTCAGTAGAAGAGATTGTCAATCTGGGAGACCGCTCGTATTCGGTTGTTGTTGGTCACGGAGTCTTGCTTCGCACGAAAGGCATGATTCCGGCTTCTGCACGGCGAGTTGCGATTGTGACTCAAGACGGAATACCACCTCAATACATTCCAGTATTCTCAGAACTCGAAGTTTCGACGCACATCATCGGGGCAGGTGAAAGCCATAAGACGCTGTCCACTGTCGAACGTTTGTGCCGTGAATTTTCTCAGGCGGGACTTACTCGCGGAGATGTGATTGTCGCAGTAGGGGGCGGAATGGTGACTGACGTGGCTGGTTTCGCTGCAGCTTCATATCACCGCGGAATTCCGATTGTGCACGTTGCGACATCTTTGCTCGCGATGATTGATGCCGCTGTCGGCGGTAAGACGGGTGTCAACATTGCTGAGGGCAAAAACTTGGTGGGCGCATATTGGCAACCGCATGGAGTTGTATGTGAAATGAATGCACTTGACACCTTGCCTGAACGGGAGTTGCGGTGTGGTCTTGGCGAAATGGCAAAGTATCACTTTATTGTCCGCGAAGACTTGAGCTCACTTTCCATGGTTGACCGAGTTGCCCGTTGTGTGCGAATCAAGGCTGACATCGTCTCGGCAGACGAGCGTGAAGGCGGCATTCGTGCGCTACTGAATTACGGACACACGTTGGCCCACGCCCTAGAGATTGCGTCAGATTTTTCCATTGCACACGGTGAAGCTGTAGCAATTGGTTTGTTGTACGCAGCTCATCTGGCTCATCGTATGGGTCGTATTGATTCTGCTCGTGTTGATCAGCATTACGAAGTTGTGCATGGTTTGTACGGATTACATCACTCACTGCCGAGTGGGATCACACCAGACCAACTCATCGTTGATATTGGCAGAGATAAAAAGGCAATTGATTCAATCACCTTTGTTCTTGACTCGCCAACTGGTCTTGAAGTCGTGTCGGGAGTGTCCGAAGACTTGATTCGTCTTGCCCTTTCTGACCTTGCTCTTCGCCTAGACAATGCATAATTCCATCGATCAGGTGACCTGGGCGGAGTACGGTAGTTGATATGTCTTTGTCGTCCATTCTTCTCTTACATGGCCCAAATTTGAACTTGCTCGGTACTCGTGAGCCTGAGGTGTACGGACATGCCACTTTGGCAGATCATGTAGCGACAGTTGTTGCTGCTGCGTCGGGGCATGGCATTTCGGTCGATCATGTTCAGACAAATACTGAGGGCGAAATGGTGAATGCGATTCACGCGGCCAAAGGAACATCGGATGCCATCGTCATTAACGCCGGAGCTTTCACGCACTATTCTTGGGCAGTTCATGATGCGCTGAAGTCGTATCCCGGCAACATCGTGGAAGTGCATTTGTCTAATCCCGGGGCTCGGGAACAGTTTCGACACGTCAGCGTGTTGTCTCCTGTCGTGAACGGAACAATTTCAGGGTTCGGCGGACTGGGGTACGCGCTTGCGGTCGAGGCGTTGGTGGAATTAGCTGCTCAGTAATGGATGTTTCGAGTCGCCTCTCTCGCCTTAGTAGCGGCGATGGTGCAGAGTACGTTCTTGTACTTCGTGTCGAAGATATTCGGTGGTTAACAGGTTTCACCGGTGGAACTTCTCAACTTCTCGTATGTCGCTCCACTCACGACGCATGGTTGTTCGTGGATGGTCGCTATTTTGAACGCGCGCACGACGAGACCACTGCCTCACGTGCGTCAGTGCATATTGAACGAGTAGTGCCCGAGATTTCAACGGCGGAGATGATTGCGCGCATTGTCGGAGTGTCGTCTGTGGCAATTGATCCGACTCATGTGACGGTGCACTTTATGACCACTGTGCAGAGTCATTGCACGGTTGTTCAAGAGCGAATCCAACTCGATGAACTGCGTCGGGTGAAAGATGACGCAGAGATCTCCCTCATTGCGTCTGCTGCGGGTATTGCTGACAATGCTCTAAGGGCGGTGGTCGCAGATGGCTTGGTGGGTAGAACAGAACGACAGATTCGCAATCAGCTCGATCATCTCATGCGAGAAGGCGGAGCTGATGATGTTGCCTTTGACACCATCGTTGCAACTGGCCCGCTAGGAGCGCGGCCTCATCATGAACCATCTGACGCACTCGTGGAATCAGGTCATGGAGTGGTGATTGACTTCGGTGCGATGGTGCAGGGGTACAAAAGCGATATGACTCGAACGATTCGAGTTGGTGCTGTCTCTGCTGAATATCAACGTATGTTTGACTTGGTGCTTGAGGCTGAATCGGCAGGAATCGCATCAGTAAAAGCCGGAGTCTCTGGCGCCTTAGTTGATGCGGCTGCAAGGGCAGTGTTTATTCGCGAAGGCGTTGACCATGAATATGTTCATGGCACAGGACACGGAATCGGGCTGTATATCCACGAACAACCCATCCTTTCGCCTCGGTGTACCGCAGTTCTGGGTGTGAATGAGGTGGTGACAGTCGAGCCTGGGCTCTATCGTGGTGGGGTAGGCGGCGTTCGGATCGAGGATCTGGTCGTTGTCACCGGCAATTCGTGCCGAATTCTTACGCAGACCCCCAAGGACCTCACATGCCCGCGATCACCACGAACGATCTGAAAAACGGAATCACACTCGAACTCGACAACGGTCTGTTTACCGTTGTTGAATTTCAACACGTGAAGCCAGGAAAAGGCGGAGCCTTTGTTCGCACGAAGCTGCGCAACTTGAAGAATGGAAATGTGTTTGACAAGACCTTCAATGCAGGCATCCGTGTCGAGCAAGCCATTCTTGACAAGCGCGATATGCAGTTCTTGTACAAAGACGGAGAGGACTTCGTATTCATGGACACTGATTCATACGACCAAATGACAGTTACGCCAGCCGCCCTCGGAGATGCTGCGGATTATCTAGTGGAACAAGCAATGGCAATCATCGCCTACCACAACGGTGAAATAATCACTGTGGAAATTCCGGC
>SHUR01000077.1 GCA_009694565.1 Ilumatobacteraceae bacterium
TCACTCGAGTTGCGCGTGGATCATCGATTGCACCTGAAGAAATCGTCAGCGCAGAGCAAGCAGCAATTGACGAAGGCCCAGCGTGGAAGCAAGCGCTCGACGGATGCGGACTTCTTGATGCAATTGGCGCCGATGTCGACGTTGAAAGTTTCCTTGCCGGTGAAAGCACGCCCGTATTTGTGGGTTCTGCAATCACCAACTTTGGTGTACAGATGCTTCTTGACGCAGTTGTCGATCTTGTACCTGCACCTGCGCCACGCAATGACGTTGACGGCGACCCTCGCCCACTTGAAGCAGAGTTCGCAGCGTTTATTTTCAAGATTCAGGCCAACATGGATCCGAACCACCGTGACCGCATTGCATTTGCGCGAATTTGTTCAGGAAAGTTTGAACGCGGCATGGAGGTTGATTGCGCACGCACCGCAAAGAACGTGGGCACGAAATACGCAACCACTGCATTTGGTTCAGAACGCGAAACAATTGAAGAAGCATTCCCCGGCGATGTGATTGGTCTGATCAACACATCGGGCTTACAAATTGGTGACACCTTGCACGCAGGAAAAGCAGTGTCATTCCCTGCACTTCCGCGATTCGCGCCCGAAGTGTTTGCAACTGCTCGCCCGCTTGATTCATCGAAGTTCAAACAGTTCCGTCGCGGTATGCAACAGCTTGACGAAGAAGGTGTTGTACAGGTGTTACGCGACCCCGACATGGGAGACGCTGACCCAGTGCTTGCAGCTGTTGGTCAATTGCAGTTTGAAGTATTGGCCCACCGTTTGCAGCACGAATTCAATGCACCAGCTGAGATTTTGAACGCTGATTATCAAGCAATTCGAATTACCGATAAAGAATCAATTCCGCGTTTGCGTGAAATTGGTGGCATTCGCATCTTGCGCCGTAGCGATGGCGAACTAGTTGCGCTATTCCAAAGCAAATACAGGCTGCAACGCCTTGAAGCTGATGAACCTGCGCTTACTTTGATTCCAATTCTTGCGGGCAGTCGGGACTGACATGATTCTGATTGATGCTGAAGGGCTCAAGGCTTCTCGTCCTGGTCGTCCCTTGTTCGAAGATGTTTCCATTACGTTGAGCACTGGCGACCGCTTGGGTGTTGTTGGTCTTAATGGTTGTGGCAAGAGCACACTGTTTCGTATTTTGTCTGGTGAACTACGACCTGATGCTGGTGTTGTGCGCACTGGTCGTGGAGCACGCATTGGTGTGTTGCCTCAGTTACCTGTATTGCCGAATGGAACCGTGCGTGATGCAGTGGGTGGTGGCTGGCAAGGCGAAGCAATGCTGGACAAACTTGGCATGGGCGACATGACAGAAGCGGATACACGAGAATTATCTGGTGGTCAGTTAAAGCGCGTTGCGCTGGCTCGACTTCTTGCTGGCGAATGGGATTGTCTGATTCTTGACGAGCCAACAAACCATTTAGATCTTGATGCAATCGGATTTCTCGAAGAGACACTTGCCCGTTTTCCAGGTGGACTTGCGATCGTTACACACGACCGACATGTTTTAGACCGCGTGACTAACCGCGTGTTGGAAATTGATCGCGGACATGCGTACTTGCATATCCCTGCGGGTGAAAACGCTGGTTCTGGGTATGCGGCGTATTTGGCTGCTCGTGCAGAACGTGAAGAGAACTCAGCAACAGCAGAACAAGTACGCAAGAACGCCGCCAAGAAGGAACTTGCATGGTTGCGCCGTGGTGCACCTGCGCGAACTGCAAAACCAAAGGCACGTATTGCAGCTGCTGAAGCACTGATTGCAAACAAGCCAGATGGCCCAGCACGTCAAGGTGAATTGGGATTAGATCTCGGCAGCAAGCGACTTGGTTCAAAAGGAATCGAAATGCTTGGCGTTGGATTCACATGGCCAGATGGTCTTGAAGTTCTGCATGCTTTTGATCATGCGCTGGAACCTGGTGACCGTTTAGGAATTGTGGGGCCAAACGGTGCAGGCAAGAGCACCTTGCTCGACATGATTGCTGGTCGCCTCACCCCCACCGTTGGCACCATTGATATTGGAAAAACTGTTTTGGTGGGCTACTACGACCAGTTGGGTAAAGAACTCGACCTGTCAAAGCGCGTACGTGACGTTGTTGCCGGTGACAAAGGTTCCCCATCTGTTGAAGACCTCAACTTGATGAAGCGATTCTGGTTTGATGGCGATGCACAATTCGCACCATTAAGCACATTGTCTGGTGGCGAGCGTCGTCGTTTGCAATTGTTGCTCACACTTATTGAACAACCTAATGTGCTGCTCTTGGATGAACCAACGAACGACCTTGACCTTGACACATTGCGTGCACTTGAGGATTACTTAGATGACTGGCCTGGCATTGTTGTGGTTGTTAGTCATGACCGTGCATTTATTGACCGCACTGTGGAAGAGATTTTGGCGCTTGACGATGAAGGTGGTGCTGCATTGGTGCCAGGTGGTGTTGCAACATGGCTGCAGCAACGTTCCGCACGTGTAGCGACTCCCCGTTCCACACCGAACCAACGATCATCATCAACTAAACCTGCAAAGCAAAAATCATCACGTAGCCCCAGCACACTGAACAGGCTGATTGCCAACGTTGAAAAAGACATGACGAAGCGCACGACTCGCCAAACTGCGTTGTATCAAGACATTGCTGATACTGGAAACGATCATAAGAAACTTGCAGCACTTGGCGAGGAACTTGCTGCACTGCAGACCGCAATTGAATCACTTGAAATGCAGTGGTTAGAACTCACCGAAGAACTCGGAAGCTAAACATGAGCAGTATTGTCGTATCTGAATTGGCCTATTCGCCCCCTGGCGCAGACCAACTGTTCTTTGATGTCAGCTTTGGCGTCTCCCCTGGTGAGCATGCAGCACTTGTTGGCCCCAATGGTGTTGGTAAGTCAACAATCCTGCGCATTCTGACAGCGCAAATAGAAGCAGACGATGGTGAGTTCAGTATTGGTGGCACATTCCTACAAATGACCCAAGACGTTGGCATGAGCAAGCCAGATGACAGTTTGCGTGACATGTTGATTGAAGTTGCACCGACTGCACTTCGTGAAGCGGGAAAGAAATTGTTTGCAGCTGAAAAAGCAATGATGAGCGGCGAAGACGACGGCATGAAATACGCTGAAGCACTTGGCGACTGGGGCGACCTTGGCGGGTATGACCTTGAGACTCAGTGGGCAGCTTCTGCACAACGCAGTGTGAAGACGCCCGTTGACAACTTCGCGACTCGCCTGGTGAGTCAGTTATCTGGTGGAGAACGCAAACGTCTTGTTCTTGACTTGTTACTGACATCCGGTGCTGATGTGTTGTTCCTTGACGAACCAGATAACTACCTCGATATTCCGACGCGTGGTTGGCTGGAAGAGCAAATCAGAGCATGTAAGAGCACAATCTTGATGGTGAGCCACGACCGCACGTTGTTAGAGCGTGTAGCAACAAAGATTATTGCTGTTGAAGGTTCAGGCGCATGGGTGCATGGTGGTTCATACGTCACGTTCCCCGAAGCACGACAGAAGCGCCAGGAATTACTGGGCGATGACTTAAAGCGTTGGAACGATGAAGAGCGTCGACTGTTTCATCACATGAAGATCATGAAGCAACGTGCGGCACAGAACTTCAAGAATGCAACAAAAGCGAATGGTGCGGAAACACGCTGGGAAAAATTCGTGAAAGCTGGACCACCTCCACCACCAGTTGCAGATCAACAGATTTACGTTCGCTTCCGTGGTGCCGACTCTGCCCGTCGCGTTGTGAAGTTTGAGGCCGTTGCCATTGGTGAATTATTCATGCCATTTTCTGATGAAGTGCATTTTGGTGAGCGTCTCGGGTTGATTGGCCCGAACGGAACCGGAAAGACTCATCTTCTGAACGCGTTGAACGGCAAAGCAGAAGGCTTGATGGGTGACATAACGTTTGGACCACGTACTTCAGTTGGCATGTTCAACCAAGTGAACGACAGACCCGAATTTCACGGGCGTGAATGCATTGAAATTGTTCGCGACAGATTGAGTGACGAACAGAAATCAATGGGAGCACTTGCTCGTTACGGCTTGCGCAACAATGCGCGCCAGGAATTCCAAACGTTGTCCGGCGGACAAAAAGCACGCCTTGAAATCTTGAACCTTGAACTTGCTGGCCACAACGTGCTGCTGCTTGATGAGCCAACAGACAACCTTGACATTGATTCATCTGAAGCACTCGAGCGCGCCATTGAAGGTTTCGAAGGCACTGTGATTGCCGTGAGCCATGACCGCACATTCCTTGCAAACTTCGACAGGTTCATCATGATTACCGACGATGGTGATGTGTATGAGTTGCCTGATTACGACATTGCATTGGCTGGGCTCTCTGCGCCTGCAGAACTTGCAACGTTGCGCCTTGCAAAACCACTGACCGTCTAAGTCACTCTCTGACTGGACATTGCCCAGTAGCCGCACACGCCGCCTGTACAAGTAGCGTCACCAGCATGAAAGCTGCTGTTTATTACCAGACTGGCGGACCTGAGGTCCTCAAGTACGAAGACGTGGCCGAGCCACTATTACGCCCAGGTGGAGTGCTGATTGATGTTGCTGCAATCGCAATTCAAGGTGGCGACACACTGAACAGAACTGGTGGCGCATTAGCGACCAAGCCCCACATCGTTGGGTACCAAGCAGCAGGCATTGTGCGCGAAGTTGGCGAAGGTGTCACTGCGTTTACAAAGGGACAACAAGTCGTTGCCACTATGGGATTCGGATCTCACGCTGAAGTCATCAGTGTTCCGGCCGCTGCCGTGTGGGCAGTGCCAGCAGGTTTGTCATTACAGGAAGCTGCAGGAATACCAATTGAGTTCGGCACTGCCGATGATTGCTTGTTTGAATTCGGTCGTTTGAAGGCTGGAGAAACAGTTCTTATTCAGGCCGGAGCAAGTGGAGTTGGCCTTGCAGGTATTCAGTTAGCCAAAGCCGCAGGTGCAACGGTGCTAGCAACAGCATCAAGTGATGAGCGCCTTGAACGTCTGAAGGAATACGGACTTGACCATGGCATCAACTACACAACAGTAGATGCAGCAAAAGAAGTGCTGGAATACACAAATGGTGCAGGCGTGAACTTAGTTGTTGACTCTGTTGGTGGTTCCACATTGGAAGGCAGTGTTGCCATGTTGGCGTACCGCGGTCGCATCAGTTGGGTTGGTCGCGCAGGTCGCGAACCACGTCCGCCAGAAATTGGCGCAATCATGGGTAAGAACGCATCCATCACGGGGGTATTCCTTGGTGCTGAAATGGCCATGAACCCCACACGCACGCACCCAATGATTGAGAGTCTTATTGCTCGCATCGCCAAGAAGGAACTGACAGTTGTTATCGACTCGACATTCCCGTTGACTGATGCTGCCGGCGCACACCGCCATATCGAAAGCCGCAAGGCATTCGGTCGCGTGCTGCTGATTCCGTAACTACAGTTCACTTCGTGACGTCTTCCACACATCTCCCCTTTGTTGGCTTTGTTGGCACTGGCCATATCGCCACGTTTCATTCAAAGATGCTGAAGATCAGTGGTGTGCCGATGATTCGTGGTGGATGTTTCGATATTGATGCAGAACGCGCCGCAACTTTTGCGCAAGCGTCCGGCAGTACCGTGATGGCATCAGCAGACGAAGTAATCGCATCAAGCGACATGGTGTACATCTGCACCTGGACGAGCGAACATCAATCACTGGTGGAAAAATGCATTGCAGCGGGGAGACCGTTCTTCTGTGAAAAACCGTTATCAACAGGTTTGTGCGAAGCAGCCGAGATGCACGCTGCAGCTACTGCCAGTGGGTTAACGCACCAATGCGGTTTAATTCTGCGACGCTCCCCTGCATATTTGTGGGCACGCGAACTCATTTCAGATCCGGTAGCCGGTGCGCCAATGGCCGTGGTGTTCCGTGATGATCAATTCATTCCAGTGCAAGGCCATTACAAATCAACATGGCGTGGCGACGTAACGAAAGCTGGAGCAGGCACATTGCTCGAACACAGCATTCACGATGTTGACATGTTGCGATTTCTTATCGGCGATGTCGAGTCTGTCAGTGCGCGTGCAACGTATCGGCACGGAATTGAAGGAATCGAAGATGTGGTTGCAGCATCAATAGGTTTCGAAAACGGCGCTGTCGGAACATTGACAACCATTTGGCACGACAACTTGTCACGCCCCAGCCTGCGCAACGTTGAAGTTTTCTGTGAGCATCGCACAGTTGTGATTGCAGGCGACGACTGGTTTGGCCCTGTTACGTGGAGCAACGCCGATGGAACAACAGGGTCTCTTGAAGGCATGGAGTTACTTGAGAAGACCGCGCCATTAGCGATTGGCGATGCGAACCCTGATGGTGCATTCGTTAAGGCCGCAGTAGATGGCACGCCAGGTTTCCCCGATTTCTCCATCGCATTAGAAGCGCACCGCATTGTGGAAGCCATGTATCGCAGTGCGCGAGACAATGGCAATGCTGTGCGTGTTGCTTCAGTACAACCGTGACATACACCGTTTCTCAAGTCGCATTGGCCGACATCATGCAATTGCGTGTCGC
>SHUR01000078.1 GCA_009694565.1 Ilumatobacteraceae bacterium
CATCACCTTGCATGGCGATTCTTGGGCTTTGGTTTCCGCAATGCCTATTCGCATCGCTATTCAAGTGCTGAATACATGATTCACGGAATGAAAGATTTCCTTGCAGGGCCAGCTGAATGGATGAAAATTGATCATTCAGCAAAACATGAAGAGGTGCGTCATGTCACCGAAGAAAAGGCTGCGCCATTGACGCCCGAACTTCTCCGTCTTGGCTTCACAGCGCCGCGCCCAAAGATTATTCGCCTTGGAGGATTCTTACTGTCTCCATTTCTTGGCGCTGGTCAGTGGGTTCCGAAGTTTTTACGCGCTAGCGAAATTGGTGTCGCACAAATTGATGTTCGTGCTGTGGGTCTTGCAATTCGACATAACAAGATTCTGTATCGTCACCCTCGTTTTGATGAAGGCTTTGTCTGTGAGCGTGACTACAAGCGTTTTATGGCAATCCAGCGCGAAGTGTTTCGTTACACATTGCGGATTGTACGCACCTACAAGCGTTTGAAGCGTGAATATCGCGACGAATACATGACAATGGTGAGTGATGCATCGTGGAACGCTCGCTTTAAGGGCTAGCAAGAGCTGCTGCAGCGGTCAATACTTTCCAAGTACTCGGACCAACTCGTCCATTGACGGGCAACTTGACTCGTTTCTGGAATAGCTTCACATCACTTGCGAGTGCAGCTGTAAATACTCCAGTAGTCGCAATTTGTTTTTTCAACACTTTTGCAAGCGCCTGCTGCAGTGACGAGACCGCAGGGTGATGTGATCCGACTTTAAGAACTGCAAGATCGATACGCCCTGCAAGCCCTAATGCGTCCCATGTCGCTCTATCAACGATGCCCGTAACCGAAAGACCCGATGCGGCTTGGAATGAGTTAACAGCACGTTCGGTGCCAGAGCCAAATGCGCCATCTGTTGCGAGTCGTGATTTGCCTACAAGATTGAGTGCAAGATTTAGTTTCTTTTGAATGACCTTCACCATGGCCCCCGCGTTCTTCTTGGCGAGGGGGAGACCGAGCATCAGTGGCGCAACAGCAGCGGTTGTTGGCAGCGTGCCAGCAGGCCGCAATGCATCAAGTTGTTGACGCAAGAACAAAGCAAACTCCGCTTGTCCTGTTGTTGACAAGTGGACATAACAACACAACGGTTTGTTGTCAAACCATCTCCATTGATTCGCAGCTGATGAGGCTGCATTCCAATCAAATATGGTGACCCCTGGATTTTTAGCCGCTGCTGCAGCCAAAACGGCGTTCGACTTTGCATAGTTTCGCGTGGTCGAGCGCGCAGACATATTTACAAAAATCACACGTTGTACGGCCTTTGAGATGAGCGCTGCCAGAATCTGTTGAACTTCACCATCAAATGTTGCTGGGTCGTCGTTGTATCCCAATTCAACAATCGCAATTGCGGGTGCATCAAGTGCGTTGACGACGGCAACTCCATCTGCATTGATCTGTGGAGCCGTGACAGTGAAGAGGCAACCAGCGCCAGCCGTGCCTCGCCCTGCGCACGATTGATAATTCATTACGGGATACGCCGGAGTGACAATTGCGGCGAATTCGGTTGCAATGCTTTCGCCAACAGAGTCACCGATAAACAAAATTGAGCCGACAGAAGGTGATGCTGGGTCAGTGGCCGCAACCGGAAACGATTCGAACCACGACGAATTCAAGTCAAAGTCACTGCGAAATTGCCATCCCGTGCGAGTGACTGAGCCCGCTGTACCCGTGATAACTGCAGAAGTGGTATATCCGTTCCAGTCACCACCAAGTCCATCATGTGAAGTAGTTATCGATGTGAAAACGCCAATACTGGGGAAGGCTTTCTGTAGGTCACTTGCCGATAGAAGCCGAGACCATGATTGCAGTGCTGCGTCGGCTGCGACATCGCCGTTGTCGAACTGGGCGGGAAATTGTCCGCCAGCTGTTCTCCCACCATTCGAGGATGTGAACTCGGTACGCATAATCGAGTTTCGCGAATCCTTGATGACATATCCGACGGTATCGGCAATTGCTAGATCGGTACGTTTGTCTTCAATCACGCTTGCGGTTTTAGAGTTAACTGTTCGCAATGCGGCTCCGCCATATACTTGACAATCTTCGGTATCGCATGTTTTGGCGTATGAGTATCGAGCCTCAGACAGTGAGTAACTTCGGGCTGCAACTGACTGTGCGCGCAATGCGTTCATACCAAGTCCGCCAGCCATGTCACCCCATCCAGCAGGAGACTCGCGTGGCACTACGCCTCGCAAATATGACTCAGCGTTGAGAAGGTTTACGGTTCGGCGATTGCCCAAAATGTCGATTGTTGCGCGAATGCTTCCTCGGTAATAACGAATGCGGCCACTCTTGTAGGTAGTGGACGGTGGCTCACATACGCCTAGTAGGTCTATTGGCGCAACGGCGGCAACGTTTGAGCCATTTGTAGAAACAAAATTGATAGGACCAGCAACGTTGTCGCCAATGAGAGTGAATCCTGCTGGGTTGTCAGTGTCGGCTGCGCATGTAGCAGTGGTAGTGCCGTAAATGTCGTAGACATTGACCGCCACCATTCGAGCGACTAACCCGCCGTATGTGCCGGTTGCACCGGTCCACGATGCGGTGTTGTTGTCAGAAATTACTGCTGTAGGTCTCGCATCAAGAGTTTGAAGTCGAACACTCATCACGCCGCCTGGTGTTGCAGCTGCATCAGCTTCTGTGAGGGTTGTAACGGTCCGACCGCTTCCGCCGTAATAGAAATTCAGAATGTCTTGCCAAGATGCGCCGAGTTTCGTAGCCCAGCCAAGTGACCCGTATTGACTAAGGCCACGACCATGACCATTGCCATGACCGCGAATGATGACGCCAACAGGGGGCAATGGCTCAGCATTAACTGCCGTGTTGGGTGCCGAAGCGAGAATCGTAGTAATGAGCGATACGAATACAAGCAAGATGCCGACGCGGCGATGGGGTATTGTCGGAGTTGCCATGAGTTACCACGCTAGGTGGTCTCGACCACTTCATGGTGGCGGTCTTTCTCGTCTCGCTCTTGTACTGCAACGCCTATCAAAACTAATGCCATTCCAAGAAGGTCAAGCACGCTGGGGGATTGATCGAGAAATGCGAATCCGAAGATAGCTGCACAGACAGGAAGTAACGCCAACATGACAGAGAAACGTCTTATGGGAATTCGACGAAGTGTTGATTGATCAATGCCGTAACCGATTGCATTTGAAAGCAATCCAACAAGAATGCATCCGATCAGTATCTTTCCGCTTGAGAAGGCTGCACTCGCATCGCCTGCTGCAAACGGCGTGATGACGATGCCTCCGAAAAGCAAACCGAGTGCGAGCCCAGAAACTCCTCTGTCAGCAAGTGCAACGCGCGAACCCATCACGATGTAGCCGGCCCACATGACTGAAGCAGCCAGGATAAACACGAGCCCCAATGGCTCGTTGCCAAGCTCTACGCCACCTAAGACAACAACACCGACTGCCGCAAACAACAGTGCAACCGTATTGCGCACTGACCGGGTACGAAGTGCAGCAACCGTTATCGGTCCAATGAACTCAATAGTGACGCCTTTGCCCAACGGCAGACGGTCAATTGCTAAGTAAAAGAACAAGTTCATTAATGCAGTTGATGCGCCGAATGCCGCCACCCAATACAGTTCACGACGACTCCAACGTTGGTGAGATTGGCGAAATGAAAACGCAAGCAGAATTAGCGACGCGCTCAGTACGCGTAGCCATGCAACGGTCGCTGGTGAGACCTCATCGAACAAGTTAACTGCAATGATTGCGCCCGTGTATTGAGCAACTGCAGACAGTATGAAGAAAAGTTCAGGAGGCGCGGCGTTGAAAATACGATCAGCGCGCAACCTCTCATGTGAGGTCACGAAAGACTGTCGCTAGTTAATCGAAAAGTTCAGGATCTGTGCGGCAAATCTCTTGCCACAATGGCTGGAAATGAGCCCAACCTGTCATGGCGTTGCCCGCGTTTTCTCGTGTGTACACGGCTGAATCATGCGGGATGTGCTTTGGCGTACCTGCTGCCATGGCTGCAAGTTGTGCTTGCGCACAACGCTCGAAACAGACAAACCAGAACACTGCTTCGTCAACACTGGCGCCCACTGTAAAGTGACCGTGGTTTTGGTGAATTGCTGCGCGGTTATTGCCAAAGGCTTCAGCAAAGTCGCGTCCTGCTGATTCTTCGAATACCACTGCACCGCCATGTTCTGAAATAACGACATTATTTTCGTAGAACGCACATGAGTCTTGAGTCAAGGCATCAAGTTGGATACCAAGTGAGCTGAATGCTTTTCCGTAGACAGAGTGTGCATGTGCTGCAGCGATGACATCAGGACGCGCTGTATGGACTGCTGCGTGCAACACGTATGCTGCGCGGTTCACGGCGTACTTGCCGTACACAACTTCACCGTGGTGGTTTACCAAGATGAGGTCAGACACTCGCATGTGACGAAACGACAAACCGAGTGGGTTGACCCAGAAGTGATCAGGAAATTCAGGGTCGCGCACTGTGATATGTCCGGCAACACCCTCACCGAATCCGAGTCGACCAAAGATACGCAAGGCTCCAGCAAGTTTTTGCTTGCGACGAAGACGCTCTTCTGCGACGTTGGCGGCGGGAGCGAGAGCTTCTTGGCCAAGAATGGTGACCTGCTTTGGAGTCAACGGAATGCCGTCAATCATGCGGGTCTGTACCGGTGCATCTGGTGTGATTGTCATAACCCCACCATAGGGCACAATGGTTGGTATGGGAATACGCCAGATACAGCCAGATCACATGGGGGCTCCGGCTGCCAAGTACGCACATGCCGTGAAAGTAGAAGGTGCACAGTCAATGGTGTTTACATCGGGGGTCGTACCGACAATGCCTGACGGCACTGTGCCACCCTCCCTAGAAGGGCAAACGCGTGTGGTGTGGGCCAACTTGCTTGAAATACTTCGCGCCGCCCAGATGGGCGTCTCAAATATCGTCAGCATCACCACGTATGTGGTGGCTCGAGACACTCTGACACCTGATCTGGCGTCTGTAATGGCTGTTCGGGATGAAGTGATGGCAGATCACAGGGCTGCAAGCACCCTCGTGACAGTTCCGGCCCTCGCACGCTCTGAGTGGCTGATTGAAATCAGCATGGTTGCTGCTTCCTGAGAATTTCTCAGAAATATGGCGCTGGCGGTGGTGGCTCGTACGATTAACCCTCATGGCTGATGAAATAAAGCGCACTGACTCTGGCATTGACATTGCCCCTCTCTATTCGGCCGATGATCTCGCCGTCTGGGACCCCGCGACGCAACTGGGTCTTCCAGGAACGGCGCCCTACACACGTGGTGTGTACCCCACGATGTACCGAGGCAAATTGTGGACCATGCGTCAGTACGCCGGGTTCGGCTCTGCTGAATCGACCAACCAGCGTTTTAAGTTTCTTCTTGAGGCGGGCCAAACCGGATTGTCATGTGCGTTCGACTTGCCAACTCAAATGGGATACGACTCTGACCACGCTCGTAGTGAAGGCGAGGTCGGCAAAGTCGGCGTCGCAATCGACACCATCGAAGACATGCGCATGTTGTTGAAGGACCTACCTCTCGACAAAGTGTCCACGTCAATGACTATCAACTCAACCGCTGCTGTTCTGTTGTTGATGTACGAATTGGTTGCAGAAGAGCAAGGTGTGCCATCTTCCGCCATTAGCGGCACTATTCAGAATGACTTGTTGAAGGAATACATCGCGCGCGGTACCTACGTGTACCCACCGCGTCCATCAATGCGCATCATTACTGATATTTTTGCGTACTGCGCCCAGAACATTCCGAAATGGAACACCATTTCTATTTCTGGGTACCACATTCGAGAAGCGGGAAGCTCTGCTGTGCAAGAAATCGCATTTACCCTGGCCAATGCCATTGCATATGTTCAAGCAGCAGTTGATGCAGGTCTCGATGTCGATGATTTTGCTCCTCGTTTGTCATTCTTCTGGAATGGTCATAACAATTTCTTCGAAGAAGTTGCAAAATTCCGCGCTAGCCGTCGCATGTGGCACAAGATCATGACCGAGCGTTTTGGCGCAAAGAAGGAATCAAGCAAATTGCTTCGCTTCCACACGCAAACAGGTGGCAGTACGCTGACAGCTCAGCAGCCACTGAACAACGTGGTGCGCGTTGCGCTTCAGTCTCTTGCTGCTGTAATGGGTGGAACACAGAGTTTGCATACAAATGGCTACGATGAAGCTCTTGGTTTGCCAACCGAAGCGGCGGCTCGTATTGCATTACGCACACAACAAGTGATCGGATACGAAAGTGGAGTAGCCGATACTCCCGACCCACTTGCTGGTTCATATTTCGTTGAAACATTGACAGATGAAGTGGAACGTCTTGCGTGGGAATACATCGAACGCATTGATGCAATGGGTGGCGCTGTTGACGCCATTGAAGCTGGCTTCCAAATGGACGAAATTGAACAGAGTGCGTACGA
>SHUR01000079.1 GCA_009694565.1 Ilumatobacteraceae bacterium
ATGCAGACGGCGGCATGTTGTCTACAAAGCCATATGCAAGTGGCGGCGCATACGTAGATCGCATGAGCGACCATTGCAAAGGTTGCGCATATGACCGGAAGAAACGTGTCGGTGAAGATGCCTGCCCGTTCACTGTCTTGTACTGGGACTTTTTCCTTCGTCACCAAGATCGCTTCGTACGAAACCCCCGCGTAGCTCGCCAAGTGCGTGCAGCCCAACAACTTGCCGATCGAGATGACCTGCAAACCACCGCAGTGTCTATCTTCTCCCGCCTAGAGCGCGGAGAGCTTTAAGCTGCGGTGTCATAACTTGGGGTTTCATTCAGTAGCGTGACGGGCATGTTCGGACGAAAGACTCCAGAGATGATTACACCAGCACAAGCCTTGCCGGGGCGCACGGATCAAACGATGCCAGTGCCAGAGGCACATTTCGAAAAGGGCACGTCACTCACGGGGCCGTGGGCAGAGAACATGCAGACACTTGTTGTTGGTATGGGTTGCTTCTGGGGAGCTGAGCGTATTTTTTGGCAGCAGCCTGGCGTGCATTCAACAAGTGTTGGATACGCAGGTGGCTACACACCGAACCCTTCATATGAAGAAGTGTGTTCAGGGCTTACGGGTCACACCGAAGTACTGATGGCCGTCTACGACTCATCAAACGTTTCACTGATGGACATGTTGCGTGTGTTCTGGGAAAACCACAACCCAACACAAGGTATGCGCCAAGGCAATGACATGGGTACGCAATATCGCAGTGGAATTTACTATGCAAATGATGAACAACGCATTGCAGCTGAAGAATCACGTGATGCGTATCAAGTGTTGTTGACAGACGCAGGCTTTGGCGAGATCACAAGCGAGATTGCTCCGTTGACTCACTATTACTTTGCAGAGCCGTATCACCAGCAGTATCTCGGGAAGAACCCAAATGGTTACTGCGGTATTGGTGGTACTGGTGTTAGTTGTTCAATCGGCATCCTGTAACATTTGTAGACCACTTCAATAGCGGCACAAATAATCCGGGGGGAAATTGCAATGAGTGTGTCAGAGGCTGAAGATTGGAAGACAGAACCTTCGACTGTTGCTTTGCGTGCACATTTAGAGGCAAACAATGGCATCAATGGTCTTGACATTCTTGATGTAAAAGATGTTGCAAAAGCTGTTGAATTGTTTAACCGTGACGGTTTTGTGGTGGTCGCCAATGTGCTGAACAGCGAACAAATAGATTTCTTGTGGAAGGGATGCTGTGAAGTAGCCGCAGAGATTCTGGAACTTGACGAAGACCGCAAAGGTAATCGCGGAAATCATCGCTATTCATTTGGTGGGTCAAGCATGACGCGTGGTCAATTGCACCGACCTGAATGGCAAATGCTGTTGGAAGTAAAAGCCGCCACCGACATTGTGAGTGCCATCTTTGGTTCGCCGGATTTCGTGTTACGTGCTGCAAGTGGAGATTTTTGTCTACCTGGCGCTGTTGAATATCAACCGTTGCATTCAGATGTTCGCGATTGGGCACCCGGGGGTCTCACTCCGTTTAGTTCTTTCCATGATCCACGTGCGCATTTAACAATTCGTGACCTGCCCTGTCCGTATGTTGCGGTGAACTTCTTGCCTCAAGATGTCACCAAACTAAATGGCCCCACTCGGCAAATTCCTGGAACGCAGCATTCGCGCGTGCCTATTCCGAGCCTCATTGATGAACCAGAGTGGATGAGGTTGAGCACAGTGTGTCCTGCACCCGCTGGCTCAATCATGATTCGCGATGTTCGCGCATGGCACGGCGGAACTCCGAATATTTCTGACTCAATGCGGTTCATTCCGAACCTAGAGTTCTACGCGCCGTGGTTCCGTGAACCGATAGTTCCGTCCATTACGTATGAGGCGTATAAGAAATTATCTGAGCGTGCGCAATGGATTGCTCGTGAATGTGTTGCGGAATCAAGCGAAGGTATTCGCACCGGCGTCACTATGCGGGCTCCGTAGTCCGGCTCTGGGAGGAACATCATGGAATATCGCAAATTAGGTAAGTCAGCTCTGAAGGTCAGCACTCTGTGCCTTGGAACGATGAATTTCGGTCCACGCACTTCCGAAGAAGAATCGTTTGCGATTATGAATGACGCGATGGAAGCAGGTATCAATTTTTTTGATACTGCAAATCAATATGGCGGAAAATTGGGAGTTGGTACAACAGAAACAATTGTTGGCAAGTGGCTGACGCAGAACCCACAACACCGAGACAAAATTGTTTTAGCCACCAAGGTTCATCAACCAATGTCAGATGACGTGAATGATCGTGGACTTTCTGCACGTCATATACGCATGGCATGCGATGCCAGTTTGAAGCGACTGAATGTTGATCACATCGACCTGTACCAGATGCACCATATTGATCGCACCGCACCAGCCGATGAGATTTGGCAAGCAATGGATCAGCTCATTAGCCAAGGAAAAATCACATACGTTGGCTCCAGTAATTTCCCTGGTTGGAAGATTGCACAAATGAATGAAAAAGCTCAGGTGCGTCACAGCTTGGGTTTGGTGTCAGAACAAAGCCTCTACAACTTGGTTGAACGTCGCGCCGAACTTGAAGTTATTCCTGCGTGTAAGGAATATGGCCTCGGAGTTATTACATGGAGCCCACTGTCTGGTGGATTGTTGGCGTTGAACGATGATGATGGGACTGGACGTCGCCAATCAAAATCAATTAAATCAGCAGCGCAGTCACGTTCAGATCAATTGTCGCGATACGGCGACTTGTGCAAATCAATCGGTGAAACTCCAACTGCCGTGGCTTTGGCGTGGCTGTTGAACCAAGGTGGCGTGACATCGAACATCATTGGGCCCGGAAGTAGAGCACAGCTTGCTTCCGTCTTGCACGTTCCGACAATGCAAATTAGCCAGGAGACTCTCGCAACAATTGACGAGATCTTTCCTCCCATTGGTACCGCACCCGAAGCATACGCTTGGTGATTTGAACTAGAACCACGATGAAGCAACATAATTGGTCATCAGGGAAAGTTGATATTGCAGGTGGGCATATTGCGTATCACCGCACCAACACGAGTGGGCCACCATTGGTGTTGTCGCATGGGCTTACCGACAATGGATTGTGCTGGACGCGAGTTACAGAGATCCTGGCAGAAGATTTTGATGTAATCATGCTTGATGCACGAGCACATGGAAATAGCTCGCGCATTACTGATGGAATTGAACATGATCCGGCGTTAGATCTGGCACAAGCAAGTGAGCAGTTGGGACTGGATGCGCCAGTAGTCATGGGTCATTCTCTTGGTGCGCGTTCCACAGCTCGTTATGCAGCCATGTATCCCGAACGTGTCTCCACTGTCGTTTTGGAAGACCCTCCGCTACTTGCACGACGAGACGAAGTGGCCATGGAAAAGTGGCGCACAGATTTCAGAAAACAAGTTCTGCAATTTCGTTCAATGACAATTGAACAAATCACCCAGCTGGGGAAAGAACGTTCACCTGGTTGGCACGATGATGAATTTCCAGCATGGGCAGCATCGAAGTTAGAAGTTGATTTTGAAGTCAGTTTCTTTGATCCAGAACCGTGGCAGAACTACATGCCTCTCATCACTGTGCCGACACTCTTGATGTACGGCGAAGAAGGATTTGGTGGAATCGTCACTAAAGAAATAGCCGCTGAAGTTCGTTCGCTGAATCCACGTATTACGACCACCCAGATTGATGGCGCAGGGCACAACACCCGTCGCGAAAATTTCGATGATTACATGCAGGTCGTGCAGAGTTTTCTTTTCGACGCACATTGACGCGCGTTGTGAAAAGTAGATTCTTTAATCCACGAATTGAACTGCACCAGCTTCAATCATTTGTTGCTCAGTTGGCTTCTTATATAGAACGATCATGACGACTCCGGCGAAGAGATAAATCGCTCCCATCACTCGCCATGCATTGATATATGGCAACAAATCGGATGATGATGGCAAGCGTGGCGGGTTGCTTGAATACCCGCCGACGAGTCTGCTGATTGTTGGCGCAGTGAGAGACAGCGCCAGTGCAGCACCAAGTGCTGAACCAATTTGACGTCCTGTGGTGTTCAGAGCTGAACCCATTGCAAACTTTCCGGGTGGCAAGAATGCAGTCGCGCTACTCGAGAGCACTGACAAGCTGCAACCGACTCCTGAACCGCAGATAATCATCAGTGGTAAGTAGACCGTGAGGAACTGTGGTGTTGGCCCGAGGAACAGACTGAAACCGATTGTGCCAGTGGTAAGTAGAACCGAACCAAGGAATAGAACTCGTCCGTGTCCCCACTTGCCAGCAAGACGACCCATGGGCGCAGCAAGAATTGCAGCAGTTAACGGGCCAGCTGCAGTTGCAAGACCGGATCTTGTTGGGCTGTATTGCCACACCACTTGTAGCCACTGAATTTGCAGCATCCACATGCCAAGGAAGCCGATGGAGAAGAAGAAGCCAGACAGGTTTGCTGCAACAACGAACGGCATCTTGAATAGCGATAGATCAAGAAGTGGATCATCGACTGTGCTGCAACGCTTGACGAAGAACCCGAGAAGAATGCAACCGAGTGCCATTGCAGCAATTGTGCGCTGATCGATGTAGCCCCAGTCACCACTTTGTACAACAGCAAGAGTTACTAGTGCGACACCTGGCAAACCGAGAGCGGTGCCGACGAGGTCGACATGCTTTGTGGCAGATGGGTCTTTGCTTTCATGAAGAATTTTGCCACCCAAGTACAGAGTGATGGCGCAGAAAGGCACGTTGATGAAAAAGAGTGAACGCCAATCCAGCCAGTCAACGAGCACACCACCAATGCACGGCCCAAGTGCTGCAGCTAATCCGCCAACGGCGCCCCAAATACCAATTGCAACGGTGCGCTTTTCAACAGGGAATTCCGGAAGCACAAGTGCGAGTGATGCTGGTGTGAGCATTGCGCCGCCTACTGCTTGTACGAGGCGTGCAAGAACAAGCAGAAGCGACGTTGGTGCTAAACCGCACAAGATGGAGCCGATACTGAATAGTGCCAGACCACGCAAGAAGGAACGCTTGCGACCGTTTACATCTGCGAAACGACCAGCAGTTAACAGACCAGCTGCATACGCAATGTTGTAACCGGAAAACACCCACGTAAGAAGTGTTGGGTGCCCGAGGTCTTCTTCAATCGCCCGACGAGCAACTACAACAATGCTGGTGTCGAGTGAAACTAAGAAGGTTGCAATTGCAGTGATGCTGAGTACTTGGTAAGCGCGCGACATACGCGGCTGCTTAATGGTGTCCATGTGATTCCCCTAACAAACATATGAACACTAGGTGAACGAGGCGAAAGGCAGTGGGTTGGGCTGTTAGTTCCAGCCATCACGGCGAATTGCGTCGCCATCAGCATCTGTGGCACGTCCACGCCACTTCACTGCACCAGGAGTAGCCGACAAACGAGCAATGAGCCCCTGCATTGGAGTGCCTTCGACTGTGATGACTGCTTCACGCGCGATGTAATGCGGGTCCTTTGCAATGTCTTCCATTGAAAGAATAGGGCCGGCTGCTGCTTCAATTTCTTGAAAGATTGTAAGTGCTTCTGCTTGAGTGCGCTGTGCGAACCACGACTCCATTGCATCTTCGATGATTTCACGATTAGCAATTCGCCCAGCGAACGTTGTGAACCGATCATCACCATCGAACCCAAGAAGGTGAACAACACGTGCTGCGATGGAATCACTTGAAGTTGAGATGCCAACAAACTGTCCATCGGAACAGCGATACACACCGCGAGGCACCGTGTATGGAAGTAAGGAACCCATACGTGGTTGTAGTTCGCCGCGAGTAAGCCACACGGTCATCAGTGGTCCGAGTATTTGGAACAAACTTTCCAGTAACGATACGTCAACAACTTGTCCTTGTTCAGACCACAGAGCAACCATGGTTGCAAATGCTGCAACAAGTCCGGTGACTTCATCGGTTAGTGCAAACGGCGGCAACATCGGGTCACCGCCGGGAACACCGGTGATTGATGCAAGCCCTGACATTGCTTCGGCGATTGATGCAAAACCTGGACGGTTTGCGTATGGACCGTCTTGTCCAAAACCGCTGACACGAGTAATGATCAGCTTCGCGTTACGTGCGTGAAGAACTTCTGGTGCAAAGCCGAGCTTTTCCAAAACACCTGGACGAAAGTTTTCAACGAGAACATCTGCGTGATCAATGAGACGCAAAAACAAATCACGATCTGTTTCGTCCTTAAGGTTCAGCGCGATGGTGCGCTTGTTGCGATTTACTAATCGCCACCACAAACCTTCGCCATCTACTGGGTCGCGCCATCCCATGTTGCGCAAACTGTCTCCGCCATCGGGGCGTTCAATCTTGATGACGTCTGCACCAAAGTCTGCGAGATACCGCG